>JAUSJA010000034.1 GCA_030647905.1 Gemmatimonadaceae bacterium
CCAGCAGACTGCCAAGCCCTTTGACTGGAAATACACGCGGCAGGACCTTGCACGACTCCTCGCCAAGCTTGCGCTTCCCAATGCTCCGTTGGTTCGTTGTGCCTAAGATACGTCATCGAATTTCCGAACTAGACCACTAAGCTTGCCGATGCGGCGACACGTTCTGAAACTTTCAAGGGTTGGGGTACCCGCCCGTATCAGGCACCTGAGGCGTTCGAGTACGGCCCTAACACTATCGCCATGGACGTGTACGCAGCAGGCGTCATGTTTTTCGAAATGGCCACGCTAACCTGGCCCGTTCAACCAAAGCCGGGTGACAACAGCCCGCTAGCCTGGCGCCACGCGCACTTGTTGACGCCCCCATCGGACCTGCGTGTTGCGCGGCCGGATCTTCCGCAGGAGCTAGTACAGCTCATCTTGCTCATGTTACAGAAGGATCCCGCTCGCCGCCCCCAATTGTGGAGTACCGTGATCGAGCGTCTTAAGAGAAAGTCAGCCTCTGTCGCGGGGCTACCCGATGTGAGTACGCTTGTTCAGAAAGCGACTGCCACGCTCGTGCAGACGACGGCGCAAGAGGCGAAGGACCGAGAGGAGCGGGAGCGCCAAGCCGAACGCCGTGCGTTGCTTGAACAAGCCTTCCGGGAACCCGTCGACGTTCTTCGTACTGTTGTCGACACGTTCAATGAGGCGTCAGAAGTCGGTAAGCTCACGATGACGCAGAGTGGCCCGCTGTCAGCGGAAGTGAAGCCATCTCGCAGCGGTGCGCGCCTTCTGCTCAGTGGCGAGATCATTCCCGACTTGGGTGCGCGGCCCAACGGCGTCTACCGGATCATCGGGATGGCGCGGATCGAGCCGACTCCATCCGCGACGAGCACGGAGCAGTTGTACCGTGCTCGGGACAGCTTCGGAAGCTTCAACCTCGCGTACCGTGTCTCTCGAGTCACCGAACGATTCGGCAATTGGATGTTATTCCGGTTCGAACACAATCCGCTGACGGGTCGCACTGGCTACCCTAGGTGGTTCGCACTTGACCTTCACGAGTTCCCTCGCCAGTTACAACTTCTAAACGCTCTTGGTATGTACCAGCACGAGAAGCGAGGCCTCGACGACGAGTGGTATAAGCTGTTGCTAACCCAACTGCTTTGATCACAGGCGCGCGGGGCCCTGAATGCAGCTTCGCTCAGGCATACCAACCCAGAACGCCCCTTGCGTTCCGCGCGCATGACGCCGACAACTTCCGATGACATTCAAGCTAAACATCCCACCGGCAGAGATAAACGCGTGGGCAGCGCGTTACCGGAACGACTATGACGATCGCGATGCCGAGCGGATCGGGGCGGCCGCACGTTCAGGACACCATCTGTCACGCGACCAGTTCCTCAGCCTCGCCGAGTGGAAGACCAAGCGCACCAAGTCGCGCTGCCGCAAGAATAGTGAGGAGTACGTTCGTCAGGTGACAAGCAGCGCCCTGACGGCTGATGAACCACGGTTCAAGATTCAGGTTCTCCGCCTGCTCGACGGTGTCGATTGGGCCACGGCCTCGGTGATACTGCATTTCTGCGATAGCGCGGACTGGCCGATCATCGATTTCCGCGCGTTCTGGAGTCTCGGGCAACCCGCGCCGAATCAGTGCAGCTATTCCATTTGGCAGGCGTATACAACGTACACACGAGACCTAGCACGCGACCTGAAGGTGAGCATGCGGACGCTGGACCGAGCTCTGTGGGCCTATTCGAAGGCCAACCAGCCAGCAACGAGCGGCCGGGTACGCAGGTAACACAACTGTCCAGGAACACGAGAGAGCACCTTCGACATGAACTCTAGCGAACAGGATGAGCACGACAAGCTGAAACGGCTTCTTAACGCTTCAGGCTTTGCCTTTCAGCTTGCCCTAGAAGCCGCCGTCCGCTCTGCACCAATGGATGATCGATGGCAAATAGGAGCACGCGAGCATCCATGGTCGACCTCTGGCCGAGGGTACACCCTGCAGTGTTCGCGGGGTCTTGCAGTACTGGCGTGACGGCGATCAGCTACGGTCCACCGACTCTTCATCCTCCACAGCTCCGCAGCTTCTGATATGAACGACGATCTGCCGGTATCGGAGATTCCGCGTGTACCCGTCGATGCCGAGGCGGTGCGTGGCTTCACAAGAGAGCGAGAACATTTTCATGTCGCGTTCAACCTCCTTCGAGAGGTTGTGCAATGGGCGGTTCTGCTAGGCAGCGCTGTAACCGGGACCGTTCGCGACTGGACGTTAGAGGAGGCGGTGTTCGGCGGTCAATTCGTTCGCCTCTCGAAGCTCCTGCGTGCATTCCTCGAGCAAGCGAAGGATAATCGCGCCGAGCTCGCGTGGGTAAGCTCGCGCCTAATCACGGAATGCGTCGTAAACGTATCGTACCTACTTGCCAATCGATCCGAAGACCTTCTGAAGTCATATTTGCATCAATCGCTGCAACACGAGCGTGATCTTTTGAAGACGATTCGGACGAACATCAAAGGACGCAGCGGGCAAGAGCTGCCCATTGAGACGCGGATGATACGCTCAATCGAGCGGACCTTCCGCAACTCGGAGATCCGACTAGATGATCTTCCGGACAAGAAGGTCCACCACTGGGGTGGAAAGACACTCCGTCAAAAAGCAGAAGCGCTGGGCATGTTGACTGTATACCAGACTGCCATTGCCGGCTCGTCACGAAACGTTCATGGAAGTTGGTACGATCTACTCCAACATCATCTTGAGGTGGTCCCCCCGGGCCGTTTTCGGCCTCGATTTGAGGAGACACGCGTTCGGCCGCAGCTCCTCTATGCATTGGCTGTTCTAACGCTCGAAGCGTATGATGGATATATACAGCACCTGGGCACAAGTAAAACGGAAGGTCTACACAAACGGATCGTGGAGCTCGACGAGCGAGTTCGCCTAGCGAATGATCTGCATGAACAGTTTCTGGTCGAACGCGGCAGCTGAGCCCCTAACATGCGTTGGACCAGACTAGGGGATTTCGGAGCGTAGCCTGCGGCCGCAGGATATGACGCTACCGCTGCTCAACTCGGATGTTAGACAGACTACGGTCGCGTGCGCTACCGAACAGATGTGTGATCACTCAATAAGTTAGGTTGATGGATTCCAAAGTGATCGAACGACAGCGCCGGCTCTTCTCCATCGTCGACGAATTCTTTCAGCGGGCGACTGGCGACGACGTATCGACGTTTGCAGCACGCGGTGCTTTCGATGAAGTCGTTCGAGAGCGTGCGACGTTCCTCGGTCGCCGAGGATCCTCGGCCTACACTTGGTTTGAGCAACAACTTCGTTCTCTGTACTCGGAGACGTGGCGGGACGTGTTTCGTGACGCACGCAACACCGGAGGCATGAAGTTGGTTCTAGGTGGATCGAGTCGATTCTCGGGCTCGCACTTCGCCTCGGTTCGGAAGATGCTTCTCTACGCCGATTCGATCCTCATCCCAGACCCCTTGCTGCCGTGGCTCGAAACGGAACGGAAAGAGGAGCGGTTCCGGCATGTCAACCTCTTGGAGCAGTCGTTTTGGTTGTTACATCTCAAACCGCTCGTTGATGTCGATTTGCCGTATCCGGCCGTATTGGTGTTTCCAAGCTGGGAAAAAGGTCTCGAGGAAAGGGACGCAATCACGCAGGAAGGGCAGTTCGCGCTGACGGCCGCTGTTGTGGGTCATCACCTTGGCTATCGTTTCGGGCATCTTGATGAGCTCAAGGCCTTCGCGATCGACCACTCCAGCGAATTCCTCGAAGGAGTCGACAAGGCGCGCTTGTTTCTAGCTCCAGGCGCGGACTCCCCGGAACCCCTGGAGATTGGCATTCGTCGCTACTGGGATCACGTTCGGACGTGGCGGACGGAGGAACACGTTGCATCGTTGAAGCAATTTCCCGAGTCGGTCCTAGTTCTATACGCGATCATGGAGCGGCTCGGACCACAGTACCATCTTCTCGAGAACGCCGAGGAGCTGGCCGGTCAGCCAATGATGTGCGTTGAAGCCCACTGGTACTACCACAAACTCATCGCCCAGACCTTCGAGGGTCAGCTCGTGAGCCAGGGCTCGCTGTCGCCCAACACGATCGCCGTGCTGCGCTCTCTCGACCGGCCTGCACACGAATGGTTGGGAAACGTCCCCATGTCATCCCTCGTCGACATGCGTCGCAATAATGAAAACGAGCAATTTCGTAAGAGATTAGCGGCGCACACGGCTGACCTTCACACGGCTGCGTTGGATGACTTAGACCGGGTCGCGGCTGAAGTCGGGCGCGGCATCGCGGGGCTCGTTGCCGATCACAAGAATGAGGTACGGCGTATCGCTGACACCTACGGATTGAAACACGTGCAGACGTTAGCTGGCGGTGTGGTGACCGCCGCGGCGCTGTTCGCTCCGGCCTTAGCTCCTTTCGTCGGCGGGCTGCACGCACCGGTCGCAATTGCAGGGAGGTACGCTCACACGAAGATGCAGGAGCGCCTCGAAAAGGGCCGTGCCGCGCGATCGTTGACTGGTGTTTTGGCCTTGGCATACGATCAGCGGAACTGATCTGGCGCCGATCCTGAAATCTCGACCGTGAGCAGCCGGTGACATAGGTAACCCGTCACTGTCTCTCCTATGAGGCGTCATCTGTCAAGTCTCCTGGGAAAGACTGATTGGCGAGCAGGATCAATAACACAGCCCATCGCCGTTGGTCAGTGTTTTTCTCTGAACTGGCATCCACCACTGACTGGCCGCTTCTTCCGAACGTTCCGGGCGTGATCACCCGTGAACAACCTCCTATCCGTATCAGCCGAAGCTGAACACCCGAACTTTGTGAATCCGCCCAAGGGCGAGTTGAAGCGAGGGAGGGCAGCGGACCCCTTCTAACGAACGGTACGCAGAGCATGACTCTGCAAACCCGACAGCAAATGCGGGCCGCTCCCTCCAGTCGGCGAATGGAAGCGCCGTGACACATCAAGTGCTTATGCGCGTAGCATGGCACCCTCCGGAACGAGTCCTGTATCGAGGTACCGCCAGAAGGCGATCAACAGCTTTCGCGCAAGGGCGACGATCCCGATCTTGCGCACTCGGCTACTGCCCGTGCCGAACTTCTGCTGATACCAGCGGGCAAGCGCGCTCGCGGGTTGAAAGCGCAGCCACGCCCACGCCGTGTTGATCGCGAGCGCGCGGACCCAGCGGTTCCCTGCCTTGGAGATCCCTTGCTCGTGTTGCAGATCGCCGCTCTGGTAGTGCGTGTCGGTGAGTCCCGCGAGGCCGCCGACCTGGCGACGATTGCGGAACTGGCGCCACGCGAAGAATTCCATGACGTAGAGCCAGGCGCTGTCGATTCCCACGCCGCGGAGTTGGTTGAGCTGGCGCACCTGGGCAATCGCTGGATCATCGGTGGTCTTGAGCAGCGCCCGGCGCTCTTTCTTGAGCGCGCGGATTCGCACCGTGTACCAAAGGACCGTCTCCCATTCGCGCGTGAGCCGCGCGCAGAGAAGCGGGGGCAGCGGCGTCCCGTCCCACAGTCGCGCGCTCACGACATGCGACGGCAGCTCCTGAATCCGCGCGAGCGGCACGCCCTGGCTGGCCAAGAGACCTTTGATCCGGTTCGTGTGCCGCCCGCGATCGCGCCGCGCGAATAAGAGCTCGCGGTGCACCTGGCGCTGATCCTCTGCCGCGGGCGCCGGTACGTTCACCACACTCCAGACCCTTTTCTCGCCGCCGGCCGCGCGGATGAGCATCGTCACGAGCTTGCAGGCATCGAGCCGATCCGTCTTCGTCCGGCGGCGGCGCCGATTCACCTCGATGCTCGAGGAATCGACGATACTGTTCGCAATGCTCCGGCTCACGAGATAGCGATGCAGCCAGAACCCATCACGGCCGGCCTCGTAGCAGCTTCGCACCGGTGCGCCGGCCGGCAACCCGAAGTGCGCCTTCGCCCGAGCGATCTCCGCCTCGAGCGCCTTGCGGTCGCGCGCCGGCATCGTGCGCACGAGCGGCGCCTGATCGATCCTGGTGGTCATCGCGAGCTTCCACTCGGCGTTGCCGAGTTCGAACGCGACGTATAACGTAGATGGAACACGTGACTTTTGGGGACGGGTCGCTGCTGGTCGCATGGGCTTCTCCTTACGTGATGGTTTGGAGGAAGCCCGAACGTTGGCGGCCCGTCCGCGTGAACCGCCAGTTCCTACATAAGTTCTAACGTTGCTTGCACCAGACGATCTTCAGTAGCGGCGGCTTCGCCGCCGCATTTTATTGATTCGCCTGCAGGTGAAGCCCGGCGTTGCCGGCAACAACGAGGGTAAATGAAACTGCTTGTGTTTGGCGCGTCGGGTGCCACCGGCCGGTAGGTCATAACGCAAGCGCTCGCCCGTGACTTCGCGGTCACAGCGTTCGTGCGCAATCCCACCAAGCTCGGGATCGCCCACCCTGAACTCCCGCTCGGCGCAGTCGAGTTCGATCCGATACTCCATGACTGGCAGCCGTCGAGAGTCTCGTCGCATCCAAAGGCGATGGAGCGACTTATCCGCGCAAGGGGAAGTAGAATGGCCATTCAGGCGCGATCCGCTCCTGTGATTGCTGATACTTCGGTCGGCGATTAGCGGCGCTCCCGGCGACGAGATCGCCGAACGCGACGCACATTACATGCTGGCCTCGCGCTCTGATCCAAGAAGGCCGAGATTTGCTCCTAGTCAAATAGCTAGGATCACACTCATTCCCATTTACATGTGACCTTCCATCCCGGCGCGAACGAAATCGAGTGGCTGGCAAGCTTAACGACGCTCGCTGAAGAAATCGGAGAGGAAGTGTTTGGCTATCCGATTCGTTGGAGAGTCGAGACTGGTTTGCGCCGTCGCCGTAATCGATCTGACGTGGTTATAGAAGACTCCGGGGGAACAATCATCATTACCGGTGAGGCCAAGCGGCCCGACGATCCGCACGGTCTGACTCCGCTCGACGTGAGTGAAGTAGATGACGCGGTCGGCAAAGCGCAGCATCAAGGATCGCGTTGGTGCTTTACCACCAATTTTCATCAGATCGCAGTGTTTGATGCTGGGTCTGGTTTGATGGCTAGCCCGTTGTCGCGATTGCAAGGTAATGTGATTCCGTTTATCCCATCCTCACTCGCGCAATCAACTGGCTGGTGGGCCGCGTTAAGCGACGATCAGCGTCGCCAGTCTACTGAACTGGGACTCCGACGGCTCTTTGAGCGTACCAGAATGCTCCGACAGGGTGAGGAAGCCCTGGTTTTGGTCGATGAAGTAGTCGTTGATTTCTTCTCGGAGTTTGCCGCAAAGCTGTTGGATCCTCTTTGGCGCCACTTTCTGAATGACAACTCAGCTCGCGGAGCAACAATTCGTGAGCGGGCGCTAGTAGCTGGTCTCGACATCGATGACAGACAGGAAGCGAGATACCTCGTAGCGCAGGGAATATTCGAAGTGCTCTCCGCTGCATTGTTCTACAGGCTCCTCGCCGACAATTTCGCGGAGCTACGACCGCTTCTTGGAGGGACGAGCCCAAGAACCTCCGTCGTGCTTGCTAACACTGTGCACGCTTCTCTTACAGAAGCCGAGGGAATAACGGGGGACTACGAATCCATTCTGCGGTTGTCGGCGGTTGGGAATTGGGTTCTCCGACACGCCACGGCAGATGCAGTCCGGCATTGGAACGCTCTCCTCGCATTTGTCGACCGCCTCGATCTAGCTAATCTCTCAAGCGATGTCTTAGGGTCAATCTTCGAGCGTTTGATTTCGCCGGAACGGCGCCGGGAAATGGGACAGCATTATACGCAGCCCCGTCTCGCGCGAAGTATGGCGAAATGGGCTGTCACTTCGAGGGACGATATTGTCCTCGATCCTACTTGTGGCGCCGGGACATTCCTCGTGGAGACGTACGGACGTCAGCGAGACCTCGGGGCGTCTCACGACGAGATTCTAGCTCGCACCTACGGCAACGATCTCGACCCGTTCGCTGTTCACCTCGCAGCCATCAACCTTGCGACTCGCCGATTGAGGCATGGTAGCAACCACCCGCTAGGTCTCTGACCGCCTGAAGAGTTAGCTAACGCTGATTGACGAAAGGGCACGAGGGCGGTATACTGGGGCATGCCACGTCCCCCCTTGTCGTTCCGATTGAAGTCGCACGACGTGAAGGAGTTGGAGCACCTGTTGCACGGCGGTGTACAACAGGTGCGGGTCGTACTCCGCGCGCTGGCGCTGTTGCAGTTGGACCGCGGGGCCAGCGCGCCCGAGGTCGCACAAACGGTGCAGCTCACGCCGCCAGCGATTCGCAACATCGCCCAGCGCTACCGAACCGGCGGCTTGGCGCGCGCGTTGTATGAGCGGCCGCGACCCGGAGCGGCCGAAGTGCTGGCCCCGTCCGACAAACAGCGGCTCATTGCCATGGTCTGTGCCGACCCACCGGCAGGGGCGGCGCGCTGGACGGTCCGCCTGATCGCGGAGCACGCGGTGAAGCGGAAGGTGGTGCCTCAGGTAGGGCGCGAGACGATCCGAGTGCTCTTGCAAAGCCACGACTTGAAACCGTGGCGGGAAAAAAATGTGGTGCGTGGCTGAGCTCACTCCGGAGTACATCGCGCGGATGGAAGACGTGCTGGCGCTCTACGAGAAGCCCTACGACCGGAAGGAACCGGTGGTCTGTTTGGATGAAAAGCCGGTGTCCCTGCATGCGGACGTGCGTCCTGGCCGGCCCGCCCGTCCGGGCCACGTGGCGAAACGCGACAATGAATACGAGCGCTGCGGCACTGCGAATATCTTCGGCGTGGTGGAACCGAAAGCAGGACGGCATTTCACGTGCGCGACCGCCAATCGGAAGGCGGCCCAATTCGCCCGGATGATTCGGACCGTTGTGACGGCTTATCCCGCCGCCCGAACCATCCATCTGGTGATGGATAACCTCAACACGCACGGCGAAACGTCGCTCACCAACCAGTTCGGCCGGCGTACCGGCCACCGCCTCTGGCGCCGGCTCACGGTGCACTACACCCCGGCGCATGGCAGTTGGCTCAATCAAGCAGAGATCGAACTGAGTCTGGTTGCACGGCAATGTCTCGGCACCCGCCGGATGGCGCAGCTCGCGCACCTCCAAGCCGAAACCCGCGCGTGGAACACCAGAGCGAACCGCCGAAAGACCTGCATCCGTTGGCGCTTCACCCGAAAAGATGCCCGCACCAAGTTCGGATACACAAAGAAACTATCTAGGCGGTCAGAGACCTAGTTCGTCTCGGAGATGCATTCGATCTCAGAGCCGGTATTCAAATGCTTGAAGTCGGGTCGGAGCACCATGCCCTCCGGTCGCCCAACCTGATCATTGGTAATCCACCCTACGCCCGATCCCACCCCGATGAGGATCGGGCACGCGGCCGTCTTGAGGCGCTATTCGGCACGAGGGTGAGCCTGCCGGATACGACCGGGATCAACCTGAGTGCGTGGTTCGTCCTCTTGGCGAACGCGCTTCTGGCTGAGGGAGGTCGAATGGCTTTCGTCCTCCCCTCGGGAGTTTTACAAAACGAGAACGTAGCAGGTTGGCGACAGTGGCTTCGTCGGCGGTGGGACCTCGTAATATGGCATACTGAAGAGGATGTCTGGTTTAGCGATGCAAGAGTCGCAACGTTCGCTGCACTCTTTAGTCCTCGCGGAAGGAACGCGACAGGAGCCGGCAGGGTTCACTTCGTGAATGTTCGGGAAGATGCGACCGGCGAACTCATGTCGGTCGACGGTATTCCGTCTCCGGCTGCACGCGTCGTCATCCGTGATATTAGCGCAACACCCCCGGCTGGAGACTTACTCATCGCGGGAACAAAACCAGATGTGTTGCGTGAGTTCGAAGCTGCGCCAGCTACAACACTTATTCGCGACGCCGCCGGAATCGAGTCCGGCGCTGGTCAGAAGCTCGGTCACGCGTTTTTCAAGTTGAAAGACACGAATCCAGCAAGTGCGAGTTTGATACGAAATCTAACTGGCCTCGGCACAAGCGTTCGCCTCCACAGGCGGTATCTCACCCCGCTCTTGACGGGTCCTAAGGAACTTGTGAGCGGCGAATCCAACGCTCCTGAGCATTGGCTTCTCACGTTGCCGAGAGAGTTGCCGACGAATGCAGCGATCAGAGACTATATCCGGTACGGGAGAGCCGAAGAAGTGCACGTTGCACCGTCGGTGGAGTCTCGCGGCGATGCATGGTGGTCGCTGACTCCGGCGCTATGGGATATTGCGGTTCCCATGAGTGCGCAGTTCAAGCATCAGGTCGCCTATCTGAATCCAGCGGGAGCGGTCACCAATAATTTTCACGGTCTGAAGTTTGAAAATCCTCGGGACGGGCTGATCGTTGGCGCGTCGCTTGCGTCGGCGTTTGGCGCCCTAGCTCGCCTCTATGTCTCTGGCGAAATAGGATGTGAGGGCCTCCGTAGGGTCGCGTTAATACAGTTTCAAGAGTGGCCCATCCTCGATCCTTCGAGAGTGCGTGGAACTCGCCACGAAGCGCGCTGTTTACAGACTTACGAGCGATGGCGGGTGTTCGATTCCTCGGAAATCGACGAAATGGCACCCGACGAGCTGGCCGCTTGGAGGGACCTAACCGAAGCCGTCGCAATTGCTGCATTTGGAACCTCCGCTTCAGCCGCGCGATCTATGGCGGACTCCGCGATCACGGAAGCACAATCCACAGTGGCGCGTCGGCGTACCCGCGAAGCTGCTGCGCTCGGTGGGAGAACCCGGCAGGCAGGGGGAGCTAGAACGAGTGCCTCAGCGCGCCTGCGTCAGTGGTTAAGCGGTTCGAGCGAATTCCGGCGTGTAGTCGAGCTGTTGACCAGTGGCCCGACGCAGTATTCGCTGCGGAATGAAGGCGAACTACAGAATCTCGCTCTCTTCGAGAATGACCACCCGCTTGGCGCCGTGCCTTACATTGAACTCGAATTGATTAGGGTGCTCGGCGCGGGCTTCGACGCGGCATGGCCCGATCCCTCAGATCGCGAAGCCCTCGAAACGATCATCGTGATTGGCCGGGAATTACTGGATACGGCGATTACAGTGATCGCGGGAGAACCTCCGCCAGTAAACAGCCCGGCATCGGCCGCGTGGCGTGAGATTGCAGCCGCCGCTCTGGACGGACTCAGAAAAGCAATTCAGGTAGAAGTGCGAAAGACCCTTCTCTAAGAGAGGGAGGGGGTCTGAAAGCCATCAGTGAGAAAGACGTGAAGGAACCGAGCGGAATAGTCGTGCGTGTCGAGCGCTTCTAGTGTCCGTCAATTTCGACTTTGCTCCCGGATTTCATACGTGAAATACGTGATGGATTGCGAGCACGCGACATGGAGCGGACCCGGACCGGCGTGACTAGAGTGGTGACAACCACTCGGATCGCGGCCAGGACGCTACATGATTGTGGAATTTTCATCAGCTCGGAGCGCACGGACTATAAGCGATGGGAGCTGTCTACTGCGGGATTACTCGTTGCTGCCTTGGTCCATCGAGCGGGACATCGAGTCGAGCTCACACGGCTCCAGAGCCCGACAGCCCCGAGACCCGGGGGATTGCTTGCTGAGCCCGTGCGAGACGCTTTGCTCCGGATGGAAGATGCAGCGTCTCTTACAAACGCAATAGAGATGCTTCGTGGGCCAAACAGAGAGGTATTTCCCAACTTCGACAAGGCGCTTCGCACGGTCTCAGCCTTGTGGAAGGAGACCGGTTCATCGCCCGCGATCTCGGAGTCCCGAGCGGAGCTTTGCGCGAAGGCCGGGCTCTTACTCGATCAGGTCAGCGAGTGCATCCCCCCGGAAACCTTAAGGCATGACTTCTCCATCGGAGTGAAATGAATATGGTAGCGTGGCCGGCGCGCGAGCCACGCTCTCACACGGGCATGTTTATGAGTCGAGTAGTTGTCGATGATGAGATGCAAATCGAGCTCCGGTGGGACGCTTGCATCGACGTAATTGAGGAAGGTGAGGAATTCCTGATGGCGATGGCGTCTTTTGCACTGCGTCAGGACTTCCCCGCTTTGGACATCTAGTGCAGCGAAGAGCGTAGTCGTGCCGTGGCGCTTGTAATCGTGGGTTATTCCCTCGACATAACCCAATCCCATCGGCAAGAGCGGCTGACTACGCTCCAGCGCTTGAATCTGGCTCTTCTCGTCGACCGAGAGGACAAGCGCTTTATCGGGAGGATTGAGATAGAGCCCGACGATGTCGCTGACCTTTTCAAACTAGAACGGATCGGTAGAGAGCTTGAAATGCTTCGTTCTGTGCGGCTGTACACCAAAGAGAGAGAAATAGCGTTGCACGGTGCTCTTGCTGATACCGGTCTTCTGGGCGACGCTTCGAACACTCCAGTGAGTAGAGTTCCTGGGCTTTTTTTTGAGCACGGTGCGGAGCATCTGGGCGACTTCATCCTCGTCGTGAGTGCGGGGTCGCCCGGGTCGGGATACATCATAGAGGCCCGCGAGACGATTCTCATTGAATCGATTGCGCCAATAGCCGACGATAGGGAGGCTTACGCTGACTGTTTGTGCAATGTTGCGATGCGTGGCACCCCCGGCCGAGAGGAGGATGATCCGCGCACGCCGAACCATTCCCGCGGGGAGCGAAGTGGAGCGGGTGATGTGCTCCAATTCTTCTCTCTCATTATCGGACAACATGATGTTGAAACTGGGGGCGCGTCCTCGAGGCATGGCATCCTCCAAAGAGAAAATATCACCATGCCAATATGTATTACTTATTAATGGGACACAAGACTAGGGATCCCTGGGATGGTCGCGGGTAACCCAGTATTCTGGCCGTTGGTGTCCTTGAGCTCGAGAACGCCGTAAATAATCACGCCTCCAGCCGTGTTGGCCAACGCGGTGGCATCAGCAAGAAATTCCTTTTTCTCGCCGGAAGACGAGCCAGGCAGCTCGAGTTTGTAGTCGAGCTGACGCGACTCGCCGACGCCGTTCTCTACCAAATGCTGTAGTTCCCCCGGCTCAATGTCACCGACAAATTTCCCGCGAAGCCTCATACGTCGCTCACTGACATTAGGGGCCCGGCTTATGGATCAGCTTGTTGTCCGTGAGGCTTCCGATTGCATAGCTTCCTCGAATGCTTTTGCCAGCACGAGCACCATAGGACGTTGCCTTGCGCGGCTCAATGCCGCCCGCCAGGGGAAGTTCGGGTTATCGGGATTACCGCTGAATGGCTTTAGCGTAGCCAGAGTATCGAATGCCTCAACCTTGGCCACGTCGTCCGCTGTCAGCTCGTAGTATCCGGCTTTTGCAAGCACACCTTTCGCAAATAGCGGGAATGCAAAAGCTGCAAGCAGCAAATGCTCGCGAGTGGTCCATATCGCCGAATAGGGAGGCGCTTCGACGTGACCGTGCCCGTACTGACTCCGCAGAACATAAGCATCCCCTAGCCACACTTCCCGTATCGATTTCCCTGACCGCATTGCCGTCGACAGGGCTTTGTTTGACGCTACACCGCCGAAATACCGCCTGTCCGGTTCAGTCTCAGGACGAAATGCCGCCAAGAAGCCTTCCACCGTTCCTCGCTGATCCCAAGCTCCCGAGAGTCTGCTGAAGGCGCTGACGATATCTATCAATTCGGTGTGTTGGCTTATGTCTGGGCTGTCCGTGTTTCCACCGACGAAAAGCCTCAAGGCATCGGAAAACGGAAACCAATTCACATCTCCTTCCTTCGCCGCGGCCTCAAGCGCATGTAGGAGTTCTTGATCCAGGTCGCGAGGCAACTCGCACGATCCCGAGACATGCTCCGGTCGCCTTACATCAAGCCGACCTTTGGGAATCAACGTCGTACTGGACCCGTCGCGACGGCGGCTGGTGACGGCGGCGCCACCGGCACGTTCCGAAGTAAAGGCTTGAATCGTCAGCCGAGCGTTGTCGCTGTTGACGTACCTGTGGGTAAAAAACTCTCTTTCTGAGAGAATCGCGAAGGCCAAGCGAGTTCTAAAATCGAAATAGTCCGTGACTTGTTGGTCGGTAAGATCATGCGTAAACGACGAGTCGTCGTGCCGGAGCAAAGGCGTCGAAGCCATGTCTACGGCACGCATTCGACCATAGGATCCCAATACGGCTTCCGCGGCCGCCTTCAAATCGCTCGTTATTTCGCCCCCCGAAAGGGCTGCAGAGTAGGGAACGATGTGAAAGTCCCCGAAGCGGAGGCGCCTGGTGCAGGTTGACCAAGGCAAGAACGCGAGCATACTCATCGTGATACGAAACTAGTCGGTTTTACCGCCGAGCAAAACCAATGACACGCGAATCATCACAGGACGCCTTTGAACGGCGATACATGGCCGCATTCGAAGCTCTCGCCGCACAACATGGAATCGTTGTGAAGTACCAGCGCGATCGGGCGGCCCGTGACATAGGGTTACACCTGACGAAACCCGACCGCGAGGGCGCCGAGACCTTAACCTCGTCGTTGGTTTGGTTCCAGATGAAGGGAATAACGGCTGCGGTGTTGACGAAAGAGACATTTGCCTCGAGCAACTATGTCAAACTTTGAATTCGCGTTAGGGATTTGCAGTTTTGGTATCGACAACCCGTTCCGACGTACCTCGTTGCATACATCGAAAGCGTCAATACGTTCCTCATCGTGGACGCAAATG
Organism: Gemmatimonadaceae bacterium; assembly: GCA_030647905.1. Taxonomy (NCBI): domain Bacteria; kingdom Pseudomonadati; phylum Gemmatimonadota; class Gemmatimonadia; order Gemmatimonadales; family Gemmatimonadaceae; species Gemmatimonadaceae bacterium. The sequence continues at coordinate 14,595 of JAUSJA010000034.1, forward strand.
CCTTTGTTGAAAAGACGTACGGGAAAGGTATCTTCACTCTGCCGCAAGCATCCGTCACCGTGCCGATACGATGCGACAGTGTCTTAGACGCGCATGCTTTTTCAATCTTACTTCGTAAAGGCGAGTTAACCGAATGGGCCCGGCTTCTCGACGCACCGCCCGGCGAAATGAAACTGAGCCAGCGTGACTATTCGGTAATATGGCACATAGGCACCCAAAAGAAGCGCGACGTGGAAATACGACTAACATTTCGGGACTGGCAGTCGAAGCTTAGAAGCGAGATGTACTTCGAAGAGCGAAAGCGCGAGCAATCGGAATGGGAGGAGTGTCGCACTCATTGGCAGTACATGTTGAGAATCGGCGAGCTCGAAGAAACTTATCCATATCTAACATTTGCGCGCTTCGATGAAGAGCGGCAGGAGGAAAGTGAGTTTTTTGATAATGAGGATGGTGAACCTCTCATCGAGCTTGGAGATGGTACCCAAGTGTACGGGACGAATGTTGCCGATGAGTATCACCAGTATGAATTCCTGGTGGGGCTGAATGCGGTCGGAGATCAGATGCTCAGCTGGGTCAAGACCCTTCAGGATCTTGGAGTCATTCAAGTTTCAGAATCAGTAAGCGAATTCATAGACGTTGCTCCTTGGCATTGGCGAGGCATTTAGTGTCTCCCTGCATCAACGTTCAGAGCGGTAGGTTCGCTTACGCGACGCGTGAAACGTATCAGGAAATCGGTCGACGAAAGGTTGGCTATTTCAAAGATCGTGTCTGCCGCGCATGGAACCGGAAGACAACCGGCTATTTCCCTTGGCAAAAGGCTCAGCGGATTGACAGCAGCTCGAATAAGCAGCGAGTCACAGCTGTGCTATCGTGCTCTCGCTCAGCCTGCACCATCATCCTTATCGTCGCCCTCTCCGGGCGGGCAGGTGCTCAAGTTCCGGTTGAGACGTTGGTCGATTCGTTGCGGAGCAAAATAGCAGCGACACGAGAGAGTAGTAGAGACTCACTTACCGCGCTTGGCTCGGCCGCAGTTCGAACCTTAATGAGGGCTCTGTCTGATCCAACTGCCGTTGTGCGTGAAGGAGCCGCAATCGTCCTAGGCCAAATCGGACGACCTTCCGCGCCCGCGATGCCGGCGCTGGTAGAGACCTTGGCTGATCAGTCATTTGGGGTGAGGCTCGCTGTGTCGCAGGCGTTGAAACGAATTGGCCCAGCTTCCGTCGCGCTGCCCCGACTTGCACAACTCGCTGCTGGCGCGGACAACTACACTGCTCTACTCGCTGTCGAGGCGATGGGCAACACCGGTGCGGATGCGGCTGTGCATCTTCAGGTACTCATTCAACTGATGGGTCGCGGCGACGAAGACTTCAAGAGCGTCGTCATCACGAGCATAGGCAGGATTGGGCCGCTCGCGTCGCCTGCAATCCCGCGGTTGATAGATGCAGCTCGTTCAGAATCACCGGGGATTGAGAGTCAAGCGATCGAAGCGCTGGGGAAGATCGGGTCGGCTGCAGCCCCTGCAGTCACCACGGTGACGTCTGCGGCACGCGATCCTGCTCGAGAAGTTCGAATTGCAGCGACACACGCGCTAGCGAGGCTCTCATTGGTGAGCCCCGAAGTACGGCCGGTCCTGATAGGAATGCTGCAAGATACCGATCCCAGGGTTCGCTCACAGGCGTTGGCGAGCGTCAAGACAATTGTTCCACTCAGTGATCAAGAGTTGCCTGCTGTGGCAGAATTACTTCGAGATCCGGATATCGAAATTCGGCAAGAGGCAGTGCAAATCATTGAAGCCCAGAAGGCTTCAGCGCGGCCTGCAGAACGTCAACTACTCGCAGCGCTCTTCGATTCGTCGCCGTTCGTTAAGCAACGGGCTGCTTTGTCGCTAAGGGCATTAGCCCCCATATCACCTGAAGGGATTCGGGCCATGCTCCCCGCATTAGCAGACTCGAATTATCTCACGAGTAAGACGTTGATTGAAACGATCGGAGCATCTGGAAGATCTGCCAGAATTGCCGTTCCGACCCTTGTAAGGCTGCTTGAGGATCCCCTGACCCACGGCCCCGCCCTGGCCGCATTAAAAAGAATTGGGCCACAAGCTGATGAAGTGGTTCCAGCGCTGATTCAATTAAGCGACCTGGATGTCGTAGGAACGCTTTCAGATCTCGGGCTCGGCGCCGTGCCGCAACTGAGAACTGCCCTCCGAAGTGGAACGACGGGGATTCGCCGTCGAGCTGTTTCGTCGCTGGTGAGGATTGGGGCACGCGACACGTTGACTATCAAGAGTCTCGTTCTGGCGCTGCGGGATACCGACCCGTCAGTCAGTGAGACTGCGGCCGGTGGGCTCGTGGCAATTGGAGCGGGCAGCATAGAGTTCGTCGTCCGGGCGCTTTCCGATCCAAGCTCGGAAGTGCGCATTCGTTCCCTGCGTGTTCTCGCACAACTGCCAGCAAGCGCTCGACCCAAGCTGCCCACACTGCGTTCGGTTCTAAACGATTCGGTTGCTGCCGTCCGATATGAGGCTGCAGTGGCGATATCCACCATTGAGTCGCCCGGCGAGCTGCTATTGCGTCCTCTCATTCTCTCGCTGAACGCAACCGAACCAGCAACTCGCCGGAGAGCCGCGGCTGCAATCGAAGTGATCGCCAAAGACATGGCGGATGCATCGCGGATCGAAGCGATCCCGATACTTCAAGAGGCGGCACGTGCGCTCAGTGCCAATTCAGACGATTCGGTTCGTATGCATGCGAAAGAAGTCGAGCGAAGTGTTCGGTATCTTGGAGTTGTCTGGTGGCAAAAGCTGCTACGGGCAGTTCGGGAATTCGAGTCCGAGCACCGAATCGCTACTCTCGTCGCCGCCGCATACGTACTTGTGTTAGTGGCCTGTTTGTTGGCTCTCTGGTTGCGGCCACTTCTTCTCTTTCGTGTCAATCACACGCTCAGCCGTGTGACCGAAATCAAGCTTCCTGAGGCCCTCGGCGGCGTCAGGATACCGTTGTCGTACTTGCTCGTCGTAGGGATCTTCCGTTATCGCGCTAGAGTGTTGAGGGCTTGGGCGGCGGCGAATGTCGCCGCAGCAGCTCGAGCTTTCGAAGAACGGCGCACCGTGGAGGATAGAAGAATCCACGTACCCATGCCTGTGGTGTTCGACCGAACCGTGGTAGCTACTCCATCCGCTGCCACTTTCCGCCCGCTATTCCGCCAGAAGCGAAGCGCACTGGTTATATACGGCGAAGGAGGGGCAGGGAAGACGAGTCTGGCGGTACAACTGGCTCGCTGGGCGATGGTTGTAGACCCTGAGTTGCGTCTGAATCCTCACGCAGTAATGCTGCCGCTGCTGCTTGAATACGATCTCGGCGGGGAGCACGCATCGTTGGGCACACTGGTTGATTCCCTTGGTGGACAGCTTCGAACCTCTCTGGGGCTAGAGCGTCCATTGCGGGCCGACCTTCTTCTGAGACTTCTCCAGCAAGGTCTGATACTGGTGATAATCGATCATCTGTCCGAGATGAGCGATGAAACAAGAAAAGCAATCCGTTTCGACTCTGCCGACTTTCCGATCAACGCGTTGATCGTTACCTCGCGGATTGAAGAAGAGCTTCAAGGGACGCCGCGAAGCGTCGTAACGCCCCTGCGGATACAGGGCAACCGATTGTCTTCATTCATGGAGGCCTATCTCACCCAACGAGGATGGCGCAATGCATTTGATGATGCTGAATACTTCGAGGCGTGCCGTCGACTCTCGGAAATGGTTGGTCAGCGCGATATCACTGTCCTGCTTGCGAAGCTCTATGCCGATCAACTCATCGCTGAAAAGGAGGCTCCATCGGCCGAGGGGCTTCCACGAAATATCCCTGAGTTGATGCTCAGCTACCTTAACGAGGTCAACCGATCCGCTGGCCCTGACGACCCGGACGATAGAACCGTCCATCGGACTGCAAAGATTGTTGCCTGGGCCTGCTTGCGCGACACCTTACGGCCCGTCCCCGCGAGTCATGACGCGGTGGTGCGGGATCTTGGAGGTGATCTCATAGCGACGCCGTTGATCCGCTATTTCGAGGAGAAGCTGCGTCTGTTGCAGACTGTTGGACCAGCCCGGGATCGTCTCCGATTTTCGTTGGACCCCGTCGCTGAATACTTAGCGGCGATCCACCTAGTCGAGAGTCTAGGCACTGACACATTGAAGTGGCACGAATGGATGTCGCAAGCTGAATCGGAACTGCTGAAATCACCGACTGCGTACAGTTTCATCCTCGCGGTCCGAGACAGCTGCGAGGCGAAATCGACCGCGGAGTCGAACTTGGACTCCGTCATTGTGGATCTTTCCAAGCTCGTCGTGAAGGCAGTTGAACGTATACAACCCGCGAGTCACACAACGGCCGAGCAGCGAGAAGCCTGACGAGCTGTTGTCCTTCACCCGTTTCAACTGACATGCGGACTGAGTTGGAGCAGCTGCTCGATCAATGCGTGGCGGAGAACGGCGGCAGGCTTGTCGGGGATCCTTCGATAACGTTCGACGGCGCCAGTACTCGTTTAGAGGTCGACAAGCACGAGTGGTGGGACGCTCTGATGCGCATTCGCTTTACTCAGTTCGTATTGGTTGGCGCAAATCGGATTATTGCTGCGTCCGCAGCGAACACTGATGCATCCTTTGAGGACATGCAGGGGTCGAGTTAGCAGGTGGATGAGGAAACCCTGCTCGCGGTGATGAATGAGCCGCGCAAGCTATCAGCGCGGGTCCAGAGCGCCTGATTTCGTGGAAACGGCCCCACAAACAGCCCCCGCTCTGAAGCAGGCAACAGAAACACATTTGGCAACAGGCACGTGTTCAACGACTTACGACATGCGCCCGGAGGGGCTCGAACCCCCAACCTTCTGATCCGAAGTCAGATGCTCTATCCAATTGAGCTACGGGCGCGTGGTGTAACCAATGTGTGAATAAACCGAATCGCGCCGCTCCCGCAATGGCCCTACTCGACGGTGACCGTTCCGCGCATCCCCGGATGCGGCTCACAGTGATACGGGAATGTTCCCGCCGCCGGAAACTCGCGCGTGTAGGTCGCGCCGGGCGCGAGGAGTGGTGACTTCCACGTGCCGGCATCGGCGGTGCTCGTGTGGGCGTCGGTGCCCTGTGCGCCGCAGTTCACCCATGTGACTTTCATGCCCGGACGCACCCGCACCTGCGCCGGAATGAACGTGAAGTCGCGGATTATCACGACCGTCGAGCCGAACGCGTCCGACGGAAGCTGCGCGTTGCAACCGGTGAGATCGGTGCCGGTCCCGGTCGCCCGCTCCGACAGACAACCAGCGATCGCGATAGTCACGGCGGCAAGCGAGGCGCCAAGAACGAGTCTGGCGCGCGCGACGCGCACACCCCGCATGACGTTGACGGCGCTCATTGGTCCGTCACCACTACCACACCCTTCATGAACGGGTGCGGCATGCAATAGAAGTTGTATGTCCCCGCTTTCGTGAACGTGTGCCGGTATGTCTTGCCCGGCTGGATCAGTCCGGAATTGAAGCTCTTGTCCACTGCACTGACACTGTGCGGCAGCGGATCGCTGTTCCTCCATTCGATCGTCGTGCCGACGGCAATATTGAGTCGCGGCTGGAGGTAGCTGATGTTCTTGATCACCGTACGAACGGTGTCCACCAGCGCGGCGGTCGCGGAGACAGTGGTGTCGGAGAAATCCTGCGCTCTCTTCCCGAAGTACCGGCGAAGGGTGAGCGGAATCGTGAACTCGAATCCATACCTGACACTGCTCGAACCGCGCGACGCACCCTGAAGCGTGGCGACCGGCGCGTTCGTCGCGTGCAGCGAAAGCGTGTGAGGCGTCAGCGGGATGGCGATATGCAGCCCGGCGCTCCATGCCACCCGCTCGGTCGAATCGCGGTCAGTGAGCGATGCGACGTCTCCAGCGAGCGCGACATACTGGCCGAGGCGAATCGTCGCTCCACTGGCAACAGCGAACCGCGTGTTACGTGCTTCGAGCGGATCCGAGAGAACGCGCCCGGCGACGATCAGTCGCGCGATACCGAATCGCTTCGCGACGGACACTTCGCCGTCGATCCCGTCAGCCGCATTGTTGTAGCCTGCTCGCACACCGACGTCGAGAGGAGCGCCGTAGTCCTCACCCAGCGGAGCCCAGCGTGCGAACAGCTCCCACTCGTTCGGAAAGTTCGGCGCGAGCGTCGAGTTCGTCGAGTAATTGAATCCTGCGAGCAGTCGCCTCGGCAGTCCCGCCGCGAGAAGAAACGTCGGTACGTTGGAGACCTTTCGCTGCGGCGCCTGACTCGCCGTGAACCGATGCACGAAATGAAAGTACAGTGTGCCAGGAGCACCGACCCAATCGCCCGACACGTTTGGCGATCGGTCGAGAAGCGATTGTGCCTCCGCGGCAGCGGGCAGTGCGAGCACGACGGAAAGGAGCAGTTTACGCATCAGGCGCATTCGATACCCTTGGTTGAGCGTTGCCCCGCGCGTCCGCACGGACGTCGAGCCATCGGCCATGAAGATCGGTCCGGCCATGGACGGCTGCACTCCGATTCCGGCGAAACGCACTGGATTCGGGGCGGAGGTCGTGTCTTGTCGGGCGACGGGACTTCCTCGGCCGATCGCAATGCGCCAATCTTAAGGCTCCGCCAACACGAGATCCTGTTGATCGCAGAAGGCCAGCCCGCTCCTGATTTCGACCTCGAGGCCGACGACGGCTCACGCGTGTCGCTCGCTTCGCTCAAAGGGCGAAACGTCGTTCTCTTCTTCTATCCGAAAGACAACACCTCTGGCTGAACACGCGAGGCGTGCGATTTTCGCGACGCCTTTCCCCGGTTCGGGGAACTCGATGCCGAAGTGCTTGGAGTGAGTGCCGACAGCGCCAAGTCGCATCGGAAATTTCGCGACAAGCACTCGCTGCCGTACCGATTGCTCGTGGACGAGGAGCACCGCGTGTCGGAGTCCTGGGGAATCTGGAAGGAGAAGACGCTCTACGGAGTCAAGTACATGGGAATCGAGCGTACGACGGTCGTGATAGATCGGCACGGCCGGATTGCCCGGATCTTCCCGAAGGTGAAGATTGACGGGCACGTCGAAGAGGTGGCACGTACCGTCGGCGGATTGCCGCCTCGGTGAAGGCGGCTATCGTCCGCTCTTGTCCTCGCGAATCTCTTCCTTGACCGCGTCGGAGTGCACTGCGATCCGGTCGATCATGTCCTGCGGCTCGACGTCGCGCAACAGCTCCTGAATCTCCGGATCACCGGCTTCGCGAAGTTCCATCCTGTCGCTCATCGCGACGACGAGGCGGAGGATGTGGGTCGTCTCATGCTCGTTGAGGAGACTCATCTGGACGGCGAGACGATTTCGGATTTCCTCCTGCGCCGCCATCCGGTTCTGCGTGATCAGCACGAAGGTCGCGAGGAAGATCGCCTCCACCGAGGCAAGAGTTCCCAGCTTGGTAAACGATGGATCGAAGTTGTGTACGGCGGGGACCCATCCCATGTCCACCGCCGTCCACAATCCAAACGCGACGGCGTGGAAGTAGACGAATTTCATCGAGCCGGCGAAGGCCGAGATGGCGGCCGCGACGCGGTCGGAGGTGGATTTCGTGCGCTCCTGCTCGGCGGCGTGCTCGACGAGCGCGCGCACGTTGCGCTCGACGACATTCGCGGTGCTGGACGAGATCGCATCCGCCGAATTCTGTGAGGCCGGATTCGTGTGAGAACTGGACATGGATTTGACCGGTGGAAAGGTGAGCAGTGACTCTTAAGCAAGATCGCACGGCAGCAGAGCAGAAAGCGAAACCGGGCGGATGGTCAGACCTGACTACGTTGCTCAAGTGCTATCAGCCGCAAGGTCGCGTGAGAAGTCGTCGTGTGTGGCCTTGCTGTTCCGGAGGAGCGCTCTCTCACGCTAACTTGTGAGAGCCAGGGGGGCTCCACGGAATGACCATCCTTCAGACGCTTCGCTCGTTCGCGCAGGATCGCCTGCCCGCTCCAGTATGGGAGGGAGCCCGGCTGGTCCGGCAGCGTTTCGCGCGCGCGATCTTTCACCCCTACACCGCGACCCACCTCTTCGGCAGACGCGAGCTCACCGTCCACATCAACGACGACGTGGCGCGGGCCTGGTACGACGGCGACTGGAAGGTACCGGCGGAGATCGAGGTCATCGCCACGCGCGGACAGCTGCGGCCCGGGGCGACGGTATTCGACATCGGCGCGCACCAGGCGATCGTCGCGATGATTCTCGCCGAGCAAGTGGGGGATTCGGGACGCGTCGTCGCGGTCGAGGCGTCGGCGCACAATGCGGTGACCGCGCGGGCCAACATCGCTACAAACGGGGTTCGCAACGTGAGCGTCGTGCATGCCGCCGTGTCCGATACGCCCGGCACGCTTCGCTTCACTCCGACGCTCAACGGCCATGTTTCCACCGGCCGTGCCCCGGGCGTTGAGGTGTCCGCGGTCACCGTCGATCAGCTCGCGGCGGAATACGGACTGCCTGACGTGCTGTTCCTGGATGTCGAGGGATATGAGGTGCACGTTCTCCGCGGCGCCGCGAAAACGATCCACGATGCGCGTCCCGACATCTGCGTCGAGGTGCATTCGGGTGGGATGGGCCTCGAGCAGTTCGGGACCGTGGACGAGCTGCTCGCTCTCATCCCCGGCGACTACACGATCCTCGTAGCTCCTCCTGACGTCGAGCCTTTCGTTCCGCTGGCCGATGGCCGTACGATTCTCGATCGCCGTGCGCGGCTGATCGCTCTCGCTCCGCCCGATTCGTCGCGAGCGACCTTCAGGAGGAACACAGCCTGATGCAGCACCCTCAGGAAGGCCGGCCGGCGCCGGATTTCGATCTCTAGGCCGATGACGGCAGTCGCTGCTCGTCGACATGCCGCAGGTCGTGGGGCGAGTGAAGCGGCCCCAATTGAAAAGGGGACGCTCGATAGGGAGTCCTTTTCTTCATATTCGTTTGTTGACTACGCGCCCGGAGGAACTCGAATCCCCAACCTTCTGATCCGTAGTCAGATGCTCTATCCAATTGAGCTACGGGCGCCCATGCGTTTTGCCTGCCTACCCAATCCTGCATGGGCGGTACAAGACTCGAACTTGTGACCTCCACGATGTCAACGTGGCGCTCTAACCAACTGAGCTAACCGCCCCATCCAGCGAGCGGCGGCGCCGCAAATCTCGCCATTACCGCCCTTCCTTAAGCGGGAAACGGGACTCGAACCCGCGACCCCAACCTTGGCAAGGTTGTGCTCTACCAACTGAGCTATTCCCGCAGTCTTTTCACTGCTGCCCCCCACACGACTCAGCCAATCTAATCGGTGTGGGAGCCGGTATGGAGGTGAGGGGAATCGAACCCCTGACCTCTTGAATGCCATTCAAGCGCTCTCCCAACTGAGCTACACCCCCGGCTCGTCCCGCGCCCGTCCCGAATCACTCCCGCCGACCCGTTCCGGACCCCCCCGCGCCCGATGCAATCCCCGGTTTGCACCGGAAATCAAATGATTTCCGCCGAAAATCCGGTTCTGCAACATTGTGGGAGGAACCGCGAAGGATATCCGAGGGTAGAACCGAAGTCAAGAAATACCCCTAGCATCTTTTGCCACGGCCGGTATTTTGCAGCGCCCAACTCCACGACATCATTCGCTGTGCTCGGCGTTCTCGCCGCGTCCAATAAATAGAATCTCCGCTGAAGGACCTTGAGGTGTCCACCAATGGCTGAAGTCAAGCGCCGCCGCAAAGCGGTAGCGACCGGGATCGCTCCGAGTGAGCCGGAGCGCGATATCCTCGATCAGTATCTCTACGAAGTCAGCACTTATCCGCTGCTCAAGGGCAACGAAGAGATCGAGGTTGCCCGGAAAATCCGTGCTGGTGATCCGGATGCGCTCCAGGAGCTGGTGAAGCGCAACCTGCGCTTCGTCATTTCCGTTGCAAAGAAATACCAGAACCGCGGCCTTCCCCTCATTGACCTGATCGGTGAAGGCAACGTCGGTCTGCTGACCGCCGCAAGAAAGTTCGACCCCGACCAGGGCGTCAAGTTCATCTCTTACGCAGTGTGGTGGATCCGCCAGGCCATTCTCTCCTCGCTCGCGAGACAGGGAAGGACCGTGCGTGTTCCGCTCAATCGCACAGCGGATCTCTCGCGCATCATCAAGGCGTCGGAGATCCTGCGTCAGAAAATGCGCCGCGAGCCCACGCCGGAAGAACTGTCGCAGCTGACAGGTCTCTCGGTGGACGTCGTTCAGTCGCTCGCCGCACTCAACACCGGCGACGTGCGTCTTGACGCGCCAATGGATCCGGAAGGCGATCGCTCGCTCATCGAGCGCTTCGTCGCCGACGAGATGCCCGATACCGAAGAGGAAGCAATGAACCGCTTCCTCAACGACGAGATCGGGTCCGCGCTTTCGACGCTTCCCCCGCGGGACGCGAAGGTGCTGCGCCTCTACTTCGGACTCGAGGCCGGACGCGAGCACACACTCGAGGAGATCGGCTCCATGCTCGGCGTAACTCGCGAGCGTGTTCGCCAGCTCCGCGACCGTGCACTCAAGCGCCTTCGCGAAGGCGACGTAGGCCGCGCGCTGGGAAGCTTCGCGGCGTAGTATCCAGCTCAGTGAAAGTGGCCCGGGCATTCGTGTCCGGGCCCTTTTTATTGTTACTTTTCCCGCACTCCCAGCCACCCCCACGCCGCCATGATCCGCCTCATTGACGTCCACAAAGCGTTCGGCCCGAAGGAAGTCCTCACGGGCTTCACGCTCGACGTCAAGGAAGGCGAGACGATGGTCATCATCGGCTACTCGGGCAGCGGAAAGTCGGTCGCGATCAAGCACATCGTCGGATTGCTGGAGCCCGACCAGGGAACCGTCTGGGTGGACGGCCTCGAAGTCCCGAAGCTCACGCGACCAGAGCTCTACGCGCTGCGCGCAAAGGTCGGCTACGTCTTCCAGTTCTCCGCCCTTTTTGACTCGATGACGATCGGCGACAACGTCGCCATGGGTCTCAGAAAGGAAGGGAAGCTGTCGGAGCCGGATATTCTGAAGCGCGTCAGCGAAGCGCTCGAGCTCGTGGATCTCCCGAACGTCGAGACGAAGATGCCCGCCGAGTTGTCAGGCGGCATGCGAAAGCGCGTCGGAATCGCCAGAGCCATTGCCCGTCGTCCCAAGTACGTGCTCTACGACGAGCCCACCACCGGCCTCGATCCGGTCACCAGCGCCGTCATTGACCAGTTGATGGTGCGGATGCGCGAGAAGCTCGGCGTCACCAGCATCGTCATTACCCACGACATGCGGAGCGCGTACCGCGTCGGATCGCGCATCGCCATGCTCTACGAGGGCACGGTCCGCCAGGTCGGCACCATTGACGAGATCCAGCACACCTCCGATCCGATCGTGCGCCAGTTCATCGAAGGCAAGGCCGACCTCGAGTTGGTGGAAGCAGGTGTGTAGCGTACTCCCGATCGGTCCGGTGTAGCCGCGTGGCTAAGGATAACGGCGCCGAGCCGCTCGAGCTTCCGGTTCTCCTCGTATACACGGCGAGGGAGAGAGCGCGTGCATTCGTGCGCGCGGCGTTTCCCAAGCGAAAGTGGAAGGTCATCACCGCACGCGACGTGACGGAGTTCAGGACCACGCTGCGCAAGGTTCTCGTGGATGCCGTGCTCGTGGACGTCGGGTCGTCCGCTGCGACGACGAGCGCGGGGGGTGAATCCGTGATGGGCCATGGTGCGACAGCCGCCGCCTCGCCGTCGGACGACACGTGGAGGATCGGCACTCTGGCGCACGAGTTCCCGAGCGCCCCGTTCTTCGGCATTTCTCCGCTGAGGGCCACCGACGCTCCGGCCATCGCGCGGTGCGCAGCGCTCGAGTTCTGCGACATCCTCGCCGACGGACTGGACGATGCGGTTGCCCGCGACATCGTCGCGCCGCGCACTTTCTCCGCGAGATTCACCGCCGCGCTCGCGGATCCGCCGCAAACCCTCAGACTCCGCACCGAGATGCAGCTGGCGACGTGGCGGTCCATACTCGCCTCCGCCGGACGACCGATTCGCACGGCCGCGCTGGCGCGCGAAGTGGGCGTGAGCCGCGAGCACCTGAGCCGCCACTTTTCAGCGCCGGGCGCACCGAATCTCAAGCGCGTCATTGATCTCGTGCGAATGGTCGCCGCCGCCGAGTTGGCGAAGAATCCCGGGCTCGACGTGCGGGACGTCGCAAAAATTCTCGGCTTCGCTTCATCGTCGCATCTCGCGGTCACGGCGCAACGCGTCCTCGGCACTCGCCCCGCTTCGCTGTCGCGGCTGCGAACCGTGGATCTCATCGAGCGATTCACGCAGGGGAGGACTCGGTCGCGGGGATGAGGGCCCATGTCCTTTTATCAGCTCCGGTAATTGGCACGCGCCGCGCGGCACGAGAGTCGCGGCAACTTGCAGTACAAGATGGCTTGTGATATTTTTCACAAGCTCCGAAGCGACCTTGGGATCGGCCTTCCGTCGACCCCCTGCTGCGTCTTATAACACGCTCTCAGCCCTTTCTGAAAAATGGCCACCGAAACCTCTCTTCGCCCCGGCGAAATCAAGGACATCCTGCTTCGCGAGATCGAAGCGGCTGACCTCCGTGACCTGGACGTTGAGGAAGTCGGTACCGTCCTCGAAGTAAAGGACGGTATTGCTCGCATATACGGCCTCTCCAAGGCGATGTCCGGAGAGATGCTCGAAGTCACTGCCACCGAGACCGGCGAGAAGATCACCGCCCTCGCGTTGAACCTCGAAGAGGACAACATCGGCGCGGTCATCCTCGGCAACTACCTCGTCCTCAAGGAAGGCGATGAGGTCCGCCGAACCGCCCGCGTGTTCGAAGTCCCAGTCGGTCCCGAGCTTATCGGACGCGTCGTGGATCCACTCGGACGACCCATTGACAACGCCGGCCCGATCCACGCCACTCACACCCGCAAGGTGGAGTCGCCGGCCCCTGGAATCATCGTCCGCCAGCCCGTGAAGGAGCCCCTCCAGACTGGTATCAAGGCGATTGACTCCATGATCCCGATCGGACGCGGGCAGCGCGAGCTCATCATCGGCGACCGCGGCACCGGCAAGACCGCCATCGCCGTTGACACGATCATCAACCAGAAGGGCACCGGCGTCATCTGCGTCTACGTCGCCATCGGCCAGAAGAACTCGACGGTCGCATCCGTAGTCGAGAAGCTCCGCCAGGCGGGCGCGATGGAATACACGATCGTCGTGGTCGCCGGCGCTTCCGATCCGGCGCCGATGCAGTACATCGCGCCGTACTCCGGTTGCTCGATGGCCGAGTACTTCATGTACAACGAGGGCAAGCCAACGCTCTGCGTGTACGACGACCTCAGCAAGCAAGCCGCCGCCTACCGCCAGCTCTCCCTCGTTCTTCGCCGTCCCCCGGGACGCGAGGCCTTCCCTGGCGACGTGTTCTATCTCCACTCCCGCCTCCTCGAACGCGCCGCAAAGCTGCGCGAGGACAACGAAGTCGTGGACGGGAATATCCTCAAGCCCGGCGGATCGCTCACGGCACTGCCGATCATCGAGACGCAGGCCGGTGACGTGTCGGCCTACATCCCGACCAACGTCATCTCAATCACCGACGGACAGATCTTTCTCGAGGCCGACCTGTTCTACTCCGGTGTTCGCCCCGCCGTCAACGTCGGCATCTCGGTCTCCCGCGTCGGTGGATCGGCACAGGTCAAGGCGATGAAGACCGTCGCCGGACGCCTTCGCCTCGACCTCGCGCAGTACCGCGAGCTCGAAGCGTTCGCGTCGTTCGCTGCCGACCTCGACGCCGCCACCAAGCGCCAGCTCGATCGCGGCGCGCGCACGGTCGAGATCCTCAAGCAGAAGCAGTACCAGCCGATGCCGGTCGAAAGCCAGGTCATGGTCATCTACGCCGTGACCAACGGCTTCCTCGATGCGCTTCCCGTCTCCGGCATCAAGGCGTGGGAGTCGGGCTTCCTCGATTTCGCGCACGCACAGTACCCGCAGATTGAGAGCGCGATCAGGAATCAGAAGGTTATGTCGAAGGAGATCGAGGCCGATCTCAAGCGCGCCATCGAGCAGTTCAACGAATCTCGCGGTACAGGCAAGGCCGCGTAATCCATGGCCAAGGGTCGTGAGCTGAAGGGGCGCATCAAATCCGTCGAGAATACGCGGAAGATCACGCGTACGATGGAGATGGTCGCCACTTCGAAGATGAAACGGGCGAAGGACCGCGTGCACGCAGCGCGGCCCTACGCATCGAGTCTCGCGGAAGTGATCGCCGGACTGTACTCGCCTGATCTCGCGGAGCGGTTCCCGCTCCTCAGGCAGCCGGCGAAGGCGAGCCGCGCCGCGGTGATTCTTCTCACCTCCAATCGCGGACTTGCCGGAGGCTTCAACTCCAACCTGATCAAGGAAGGAAGAAACCTTCTTGCGCGTCTCGATCGCGGCGGCGTCGAGACGCAGCTCCACATCGTCGGCAAGAAGGGCCTCGGCTATTTCAGGTACATCGGCCGGCCGATCGCTTCGAGCCGCATAGACATCACCGACAGGCCGACGGTGCAGAACGCCCGGGAGCTGGTGGACGATCTCATCAATCAGTTCACGAGCGGTGCGGTGGACGCGGTATTCGTCGTTCACTCCAGGTACATCTCCGCGCTGTCCACTCCGCCGACTTCGGTGCAGATCCTCCCGGTGAAGCCCCCTGGGACGAAGGGTCCGCGCCCGGATTACCTGCTTTACCCGTCGGACGAAGCGATCCTGACGGAGCTGCTTCCGCTTTACGTGCGCAACGCCGTGTACCGCGGCCTGGTGGAGAACGAGGCAGCATTCCAGAGCTCGCAGCGCACCGCGATGAAGAACGCAACAGACAACGCCGGCGACATTCTGAACGTGCTTCGCCGTACATATAACCGCGCCCGCCAGGCGCAGATCACGCAGGAGATCGCCGAGATCGTCGGCGGCTCCGCTGCACTGGAGAGCTAGAAATGGCTACCGCAGTCAAGACCGGGAAGAACGTCGGAAGAGTCGTCCAGGTTATCGGACCGGTGCTCGACGTAGAGTTCGAGGCCGATAAGCTTCCCGAGCTCTACAACGCGATCACCATCAAAGCCAGGTCCGATGGCGGACCGGACATCAGGGTGACGTCCGAGGTGCAGCAGCACATCGGCCGCAACCAGGTACGCGCCGTCGCGATGTCCGCAACCGACGGCGTTGTGCGCGGAATGGAAGTCGTGGATACGGGCGCGCCTATCATGGTGCCGGTCGGCGCCGCGGCCCTCGGACGCATTCTCAATGTGCTCGGCGAGCCGGTGGACAATGGCCCCGAGATCGGCCCCGAGGTCGAGCGCTGGGCAATCCATCGCGCCCCGCCGCAGTTCGCCGACCTCGAGCCGAAGACGGAAGTGTTCGAGACGGGCATCAAGGTCATTGACCTCATCGCCCCGTTTGTGAAGGGTGGGAAGATCGGGCTCTTCGGCGGCGCCGGCGTGGGCAAGACCGTCATCATTCAGGAGCTGATCAACAACGTCGCCAAGGGACACGGCGGAAAGTCCGTGTTCTGCGGCGTGGGCGAGCGCACGCGCGAAGGGAACGACCTCTACCTCGAGTTCAAGGAAGCGGGCATTCTCGACAACGTCGCGCTGATCTACGGCCAGATGAACGAACCGCCGGGAGCGCGTCTGCGAGTCGGCCTCTCGGGTCTCACCGTCGCCGAGTATTTCCGCGACGTGGAGAACCAGGACGTGCTCGTGTTCATTGACAACATCTTCCGCTTCACTCAGGCCGGCTCCGAAGTGTCCGCACTCCTCGGCCGCATGCCGAGCGCCGTGGGTTACCAGCCGACGCTGGCGACGGAGATGGGCGATCTTCAGGAGCGCATCACCTCGACCAAGACGGGGTCCATCACGTCCGTGCAGGCGATCTACGTGCCCGCCGACGACATCACGGATCCCGCGCCGGCGACCGCCTTCGCCCACCTCGACGCGACCGTCGTTCTCTCCCGCGCGATCACAGAGCTCGGCATCTACCCCGCGGTGGATCCGCTGGCGTCGTCGTCGCGAATTCTCGACGCCCAGTTCCTCGGCGAGCGCCACTACAACGTCGCCACCTCGGTGCAGCGCATTCTTCAGCGCTACAAGGAGCTGCAGGATATCATCGCCATTCTCGGAATGGACGAGCTGTCGGAAGAGGACAAGAAGGTCGTGGGCCGCGCGCGCCGTCTGCAGCGCTTCATGTCGCAGCCGTTCGCGGTGGCCGAGCAGTTCACCAACACTCCGGGCAAGTACGTGAAGCTCGAGGACACGATCTCGTCATTCGAGAGAGTCGTGGCCGGCGAGTTCGACACGCTGCCCGAGCAGGCGTTCTTCATGGCAGGCGGAATTGACGACGTGATCGAGAACGCCAACAAGATGACGCAGGGCTGATCGGCCGATGCTGAAGGTTTCGGTGATCTCTCCGGAGAGTGTGCTGTTTGAAGGCGAGGCGACCTCGGTCGTCGCGCCCGCGTTCGACGGAGAGGTGGGAATTCTCCAGGATCACGCGCCGATGATGACGCTGCTCGGCAAGGGCACGCTCAGGCTTGGGAGCGGCGGTGGAGAAAAGCGATTCGACATCGAAGGCGGTTTTCTCCAGGTAGTGGAGAACAACGTGCGGATCGTTACGGAGCGCGCCACGGCGGCCTGAAGGCTCTGCAGGGCGATTTGCCCCTGTAAGCCCGCTCCTCGTTCTCGTCATCCCGCGTCTGTCGGCCTATATTCCTTGGTGGTATCCCGTCTATGTGTGGAGGGACCCAGGGATGATGGACGTTCGCGTTGCATCTCTCGCGTCGTGTGTCCTCGCTTTCGCCGTCCCGCAGCTCGCTGCCGCGGAAGCTGTCGCCGACACGGTGGCGGCGACGGGAGTCTACCAACTGAGCGGAGTCGTCACCGATTCGGCGAGGACACCTGTTCCGGAGGTGGAGGTGACCGTGGTCGAGGCTGGCGAAGTCCGGCGCAGCGCCGTGACTGCGGCCGATGGACGCTTCACGCTCGGCGGCTTTCCGGCTGGGCAGCTTTCCCTGCGCATTCGCCGACTCGGTTATAAGCAGCAGGTTCTGGAGGTGCGGGTGGGCGCCCGTGGACAGCCGACGTTCGTCGAGATCGTCCTGACCAGCGTTGCGCAGGAGCTGGAGGAAGTTGTCGTGGATGCCGATCCTGGCAACCGCCTCCGCGAGTTCCGCCAGCGCAAGCAGCAGCGTGGCACTTTCGGGCGGTTCCTCGAGCAGGGTGACATCCGCCGGCTCGGTGCGACGAACTCCAGCGACCTGTTCCGCAGCGTTCCCGGGATCGCTATTCGCGCCGGCTCCACGGGGGGCGGCAATACCATACGCATCCGAGGCTGCCAGCCGATGGTCTGGGTGGACGGGCAGCGCGTGCTGGGCGCGGAGCTGGACGAGGTCATTCAGCCGGGAGAGATAGCGGCGATTGAGTTCTATCCCTCCTCCGCCGGAGTACCGGCGCAGTACCTGGAGCGCGGGAACCGTCTCTGCGGTCTGATTCTCGTCTGGACCAAGACCCAGTAGAACGAGCTGGGACAGCCTCGACAAGAAGAAAGCCCCCCGGAGAGCCGGGAGGCTTTCTTCTTCTTGCCGGGCGCCAGTTCCTAGCGCTGGCCGCAGCTCGCTCCCGGGTAGGTAGGTGCCGCGCTGGGACTCTTGTCCCAGTACATTCTCGACGTGAAGTTGTCCGGCCCCTGACGGGTGACAGCCGCGGCTACGTTCGAGGCGTTGACGGAGTTCTCCCGCGTGGAGTACTGGTAGCGTCGAGGGACGGTGTTGATGACGGCGGCCGGTCCCGGCTTCACCGTCGCCGGAACGCAGGTACGGCGCCACTCGGCCCACGCCTCGACGCCGTCGGAATAAAGAGCGATCCACTTCTGAAGCGCGATCTTGCGGAGACCCGCCGTGCCCCCCTGATAAGCAATGGCCGACTGAGCGAGGAAGGCATCGACAGCCGCGGTGTTGGTTACCCCCCACTGGGCCATTGACGCACGAATTGCCTGCTCGTAGAGCGCGGCCGCGCTCCCGGCAACCCAGCCACGTTCCGCCGCCTCGGCCAGAATGAATGAGACTTCGGCGTAGGTCAGAACGAACGACGGGAAGCTCGCTCCGGCGAGCGGCGAGCAGCCAGGGCAGAACCGCGACGTGGAATAGAAGACGCGGCCGGGGCGCGAAGAGATGAGTGAGTAAGTGGCCGCCTGCGACGCGGTGAGCGCATTCGGCATTCCGGCGTACACATTCGAGTTCGCCAGCGTCGGCTGCGCATAAACCGGCACACGGGGGTCGTTGACCGGAAGCATTTCATTCATGAGACGGTCCGACAGCCGGTGATCGTCGCGCGTGCGGTTGTTCGCCGCCCACGGGTTGTCATACACGCCGTCTCCCGGCCAGCGCATCTGCGCGTTATCAGCATTGGACTGGATGAGCCCTCCAGGTGCGCTGATCGCCGCGTTGAGCTGCGCCCGTGCCGTTGTCGGATCCACGTTGGCGAGGCGCATGGCGTGGCGTGCGCGGATGGAATTGGCGAACCGCTGCCACCTCAGGCGGTTGCCGCCATAGAGCGGGTCCGCGCCTCCAAGAGTCTGCGCACTCGCGGGCGCGCCCGCGATGACTGTCACGGCCTCGCTCAGATCCTTCAAGAGACCGTCATAGATATCCTTCTGCGCGTCGTAGGCAGGAAGGATGGTCGCCTCTGCTGCGTCTCCTTTCAGCGCCTGGGAGTAGGGAACGTCGCCCCACACATCGGTGACGTAGCCGAATATGAGGCTCCGCATCACCTGTGCGGGACCCCAGAGGAGAGGCTGATTATCGGCCTTCCCGGCGTCGATGACCGCCTGGAAATTCTTCAGCTCCTGGGCGTACGTGAAGATGAAGCTGCCGTTGGTAACGGTGCCATCAAGCCGCAGGTACTGGTCCTCGTCCGGGTACTGAACCTGAGCGAGGTGCTGCGCGGTCAGCACCGGACCGCGCATGTTCGTGGGGTTGCTGCCGAACCAGCGCTGCATCGCTATGCGTGAGGCATAGGTGAACACAGCTTGAGGCGGCGCCGACGTCGGGTTGTTGGGGTCCTCGTTGACGTTCGTGAGCTTATCGGGGTCGCAGGCGCTCACGCCGAGCAGCACGACCGCACCGAGGCTGGCGAGTCCAAAACTTTTATATGTCATTGTGTTCGCGGCTCCAGTGAGGGTAGGGTTACGGAATGATCCGGAGGTTGAAGCCGAAGCTACGTGGGTTCGGCGACATGTTAACCTCGATGCCCTGATCGTTCCTGCTGCTGTAAGCGAATTCCGGGTCGATGTTCGGGACGTTCGTCCACGTCATGAGATTCCGCCCCGTGAGAGCGATGCTCGCGGCCCGCGCCCCCAGGAACCTGTTCGCCCACTTCCCAGGCAGGTTGTATGACACGCGCAGCTCACGAAGCTTCGCGTAGCCGGCGTCGTAGACGTACTGCTCGGTGTATCCGAAAAGGCCGTGGAAGTACTCCTCGGCGGTGATCCTCTTGGTGTTGGCCTTACCGGTGGCGACATCTATTCCCTCGACGAGTACGCCCGGGTCGTCCCAGTCTGTCTCACGTCCGCGCATGGTGCTCGCCAGTACTCCGGCATACTCACCGAACATATTGGTGACGCTGTAAAGCTTACCGCCGCGGCGGATGTCGAGCAGCGTGTTCAGGGAGAAATTGCCGAAGCTGAGCTGGTTTCCCCACCCACCGGTCCATTTCGGTTGGATATTGCCCAGCACCGAGAGACTGGACTCTCTGAGGGGATAACCGTCCTCGACGAGAATGTTGCCAGCGTCGTCGCGCTCGAATTTGTAGCCGCGAATCGCGCCGTAAGGCTCGCCTCTCCGGGCCTCGACGATTACGTCGCCGAACCCCCCTGTTCCGAGGACGATCGTTTCGACGTCGGGAGCAAGTTCGACGACCTCGCTGACGTTGCGAGCAAAGTTGAAGGTCGTGTTCCAGCTGAGCCCGGTCGGTGACTCAAACAGGTTCAGCGTCAGCAACGCCTCGATCCCCTTGTTGCTGATCTCACCGGCGTTGATCCACTTCCTGTCGAAGCCGCTCGCGCCGGAGATTTCAACATCGAAGATCTGGTTGCGCGTTGATTTTCTGTACGCGCTCGCATCGAGAAGCACCCGGTTGGAGAACAGCGATACTTCAGCGCCAACCTCGTCGGAGCGCGTTATTTCAGGTTTCAGATCGGCGTTGGCGAGTCGGGTGTCCAGACGATACTGTGGTTGAGTGCCGAACCTCTGCGACTCGCCGAAGAAGACCGGGACGAGCGAATAAACGGGAGCATCGCTGCCAACCCGGGCCATGGCCCCGCGAAGCTTGAGCGAGCTGATCACTCTGCCCTGCAGGCCAGGCAACGCGTCAGTCAGCACCACCGACGTGTTGACGGACGGATAGAAGTACGAGTTGGCGCCGACCGGAAGAGTGGAGGACCAGTCGTTGCGCGCAGTTCCCTCTACCGTCCACCAGTCTTTGAGCGTAAAGGCGGCGGAACCATACACGCCCTGCACCTCCCGGCGCGTGATCTGTTGGTCGATAGAGGGTGCGATCGCTGCGTTGGCCGGGTTGTAAACCGACGGTACAACAAGGCCGGTTGTCTGCTGGCTGTTGCCGTTGAAGTACTCCCGCCGCAGGCTGCCCCCAGCGACGGCGTTGAGCTCCAGCCAGTTGGCGAGCCGGCGGTTGCCCGTGACGGTCAGGCCCGTGTTGTTGTCGTTTCTGTAGTCGTTGACAAAGCGGAAGCCGCCGTTGTACGCCAGGTTGACGAACTCCTCCGCACCCCGCGCGTAAAGCTGCTGGATCCCCAGCCGGTAGATGTCCGAACCCGTCTGCAGCACGGCGTTCAGGCCATCGGCTAACTGGTAGTTCACGGAGACCGACCCGATCAGACGATCGCGATCGTCGAGTTGCGGATTTTCCGCCATGACCCAAAACGGATTGTTGTGGTAGCTGTAATTCCAGTTGAACTCACGCGTAGCCGGTCCACCGTTGGTGAGTCCGCCCTTCTGGAAGTCCCTGAGCGACTCCGTGTTGATCTGCCGGCCGTACCAATTGAACATCGACTGGAGTGGGTTACGGCCTGAGTAGCCGACGCCCGGACGGTTGCGTCCGGAGTTATGGATGTACTGCACGGAGCCGTCTGCGGTGAGCCGCTGGCTTGCGCGGAAGGTGCCGCTGAGGGAAGCCGTCCGCCGCTGGAAGAGGTTATTCGGAAAGATTCCCGTGATGTTGTCCGCGCTAAGCGAAAGACGCCCGGACGAACGGTCAGTCCCGCCGCTTACGGCCAGCGTCGTCGACGCAGTAACTCCAGTCCGGAAGAAATCTTTGACGTTATTCGGGTGAGCACTCCAGGGCGTCGGCGTGCAGCCAGAGGTTCCGGCACCAGGGCTGTCGAACTGACAAATCAGCCGTCCGTCCATCTTCGGGCCCCAGCTCTCGTCGGTGCCGTCGTTGGTGCCGCCGTAGTTTCCATCCACCCACTCGAACGCACCTCCCGACCCTTGGCCATACCCGTTCTGAAAGTCGGGGAGAATCGCCGGGCGCTCAAAGGTGAGGTTGGTGTTGAGCTCCGTGCGCATCCGGCCGCCAGTATTGCGGCCTTTGCGGGTGGTGATGAGGATGACGCCGTTCGCCGCACGCGAGCCATAGATGGCCGCGGCGTTCGGGCCCTTCAGCACGCTCAGCGATTCGATGTCGTCCGGATTCAGGTCCGACATCGCGTTGCCGTAGTCGAAACTGGTGTTGCTGCCGACGAAGGGAGCGCCGCCGCGGTTGGCGTTCGATACCGCAACGCCATCGACGATGAAGAGCGGCTGGTTATTTCCTGTAATCGAGTTCTGACCGCGGATGATGATGTTGGTCGAGCCGCCCTGCGTGCCCGGTGACGTGATCTGGACCCCTGAAACCTTCCCCTGTATCTGCTGCACGAGGTTCTGCGCGCGGGTGTTGTTGACTTCCCCCGCACTGAGCTGCTGCTGGGCGGTTCCCAGCTTGCTCTTCTGCCTTTCCGCGCCAAGAGCCGTCACGACTACCTCCGCCAGCTGCGTGGCACTGACTTCGAGCACGAAGTCCTGACGAACGGATCCGCCGGCGAGAGTCGCCTGCACTGAACGCGGCAGGTACCCGATACGGCGAGCCGTCAGTGTCACCGCACCGCTGATGCCCGCGGGAACTACAAGAGTGTACCGGCCGTTGGCGTCAGTTATGGCGGCCACACGCTGGCCGGGGATGGCCACCCTGGCGCCGACGAGCGGCGCTCCTCCGACCGCTGCGGTAACCTGTCCGGACACAGTCGTTCCTTGCTGTGCCCGCGCGCCGACAGGGAGGAAGCCGAGCAGGGCAAGTCCGCTGCCGACGATGAGACGAACGAACGGACGATGGCGTTTCATACCACATCCTCCTTTCCATTATGATGGACCGGCTGTCGCATGCACCGAAGCTACGGTAAGAAACTGGATATGGTCCGGGCAACTGTCAATGGAGCGGTAGAGTGAGGAGGGGTTCCCTTATCCCGAAGCGGACGGGGCCGGGCTCGGCGGCCGGGCATTTGCACTTGCTCCGTGGCGTCTCCCACCGCAACGTAGATATGATGACGGACACGCAGCTCCCCTCCATCCTGGTCGTGGACGACAACCAGGACAACGCCAACATCATCCGGGATTATCTCGAAGCGCGCGGGTATCCGATCTCGGTCGCCTACAACGGCGACGAGGCCATGGCGCTGTTCGAATCCATGAATCCCTCGATCGTGCTTCTCGACGTCATGATGCCGGGCCGCGACGGATGGCAGGTGTGCCGCGAGATGAAGGCCAGCGCGTCGGGGCGCGACATCCGCGTGATCATGGTCACCGCCCTCCAGGACTGGATGGACAAGCGGCAGGCCATCGAGACTGGCGCCGACGACTACGTCGAGAAGCCGTTCGAGCTGTCGAAGCTCGCTGCGGTCGTCGAGCGCAACATCGCGCAGCTCCCGCAGACACGCTGACGTTGCCGAACTACCGGCGTCTTTTCCGCGGCGGCTCCGAGCCGAAGGTCCCGACTGTCTCGGCTTCGATTGATTCTGTCCGCCAGGCGATTCAGGAAAGGAAGGAGCTACTCGTCATCTACTTCAACTTCGACCGGTACACGAAGATCGAGGAGATCTACGGCTGGGAGAAACTCGACGAGATACTCCACACCACCGGCAACGCGATCCGCGAGTTCCTCAACAGCAGCGAGTTCTCCGCGTCCGAGGTGATGGTGAACTTCACCAACGACGACGACTTCGTCCTGTTCCATGTCCCGCCCACCCACAAGCCGGTACCGGGCCCGGATGCCATCACCGCTCTGACGGCGAGCCTCCACCAGTTCATCGCGAAGCGGATCGAGGAGGAGCACGGCGACGACATCGCGTCGCTCTTCGATACGTTTGTCGGCAGCTCTCACATTCACTACGATCCGAAGATCCGCCTCGAGCGGCAGATCTATCGCGCCATCCGCGACGCCGCGAGCTCATCCAAGTCGGTCGAGCAGCGCGAGTTCGCGCTCAGGGCGGCCGACCTTCGCGAGACTCTGCGGACAGGCGGCCTCTACATCGATTACCATCCTATAGTAGTGACCGAGACGCAGGAGATCTTCGGCTACGAGGCGCTCGCGCGCGGAACGCTCAAGTCCATGCGCCGCCCCGAGGTGATGTTCGAGGTCGCCGAAAAGACGGACATGATCTGGGAGTTGAGCCGGCTCTGCCGCAACACGGCCATCTCCGGAATGAAGGAGCGGCTCGACAAGAATCAGCTGCTGTTCATCAACGTGGATCCGCACGACTTCACCGATCCGATGTTCACCGAGCTTGACCTGGACGTCCCGGATCCTACGCGCGTCGTTCTCGAGATCACCGAGCGGACCGCCATCCGCGACTATCCCAAGTTCCGCGGTCGGCTCAAGGATTTCCGCGACCGCGGCTATCGCTTCGCGGTGGACGACGCCGGCAGCGGGTACGCCGGCCTCGGAACCATCGCGAACCTCGAGCCGAACTTCATCAAGCTCGACATCTCGCTCATCAACTGCATTGACGTGAACTTCATCAAGCAGAGCCTGGTGGAGAAGATGGTGGGATTCGGCAACGACCAGAACGCGATGGTGATCGCCGAGGGCGTCGAAACAGCCGAGGAGTATGAGACGGTGAAACAGCTCGGCGTGCACCTCGTGCAGGGTTTCTACCTGCACCCGCCGGCGCCGGAGAGAGCGGCGCCGGTGCCGCCAGCCCCCGGGGTTTAACCCGCTACCCGCTGCCCGCTCGCAGGAAGTCCGGAACGGAAGTGCAACCGAGAACGACACAGATCCGAGATGTGAGAGGCACAGTTGCAGGCGGCGAGTGGAGCAAGACGCGTTGCAAGGTACTTCTCTCACCGCTTATTGGCAGTACCTCGCGGCCGCTGACTATGCCTCTCACATCTCGGATCTGTGTCGTTCTCGGTTCCGAAGTTTCCAGGACTGCGTCTCTGGAACAGCGACAGCACCAACTCGGTGGACCTGTCAGCAGCTCCAATCCCCGCCTCGACAACGCGCCTCGCCGACGCGCCTGCCTTGCGCAGAACCTGCGGATTTCTGAACCAGGCAAGAATGCGCGCCGTGATGTCACCAGAGCCCGGGCATCTCACCGCGCCGCCGCCTCCCGTGAGCAGTCGCGCGTCGCGGTTGTCCGCGTGCATCGGCCCGATCAGCACGGGCGCGCCGTAAGCGGCCGGCTCGAGCATCGAGTGCAACCCCGCGTCGTGGAATCCGCCGCCCACGTATGCCGCATGGCCCAGCGCGTACATGTCGGCGAGAATTCCGTACTGATCCACGAGCACCACGTCGGTTGGCTTCGACATTGTCTCGCTGGTGCGTGAAAGCGACAGCGAGCTCTCGCGGGCCCACTTCACAATTGCCGCGAGATGCGCCTCGGAAAGCTCGTGCGGCGCGATGATCAATCGCGTCTGTGGAAGTTGCCGCCGCGCCTGGATCCACGCGGGAAGAAGCCGCTGCTCATCCGAGGGCCATGTGGACCCCGCCACAAGCGTCGGCCGCGGATCGTCGTATCGCTGGAGCAGCGCATCACGGGATTCGCTCGGCGCATTCGCCTTCGCCCACACTTGGTCGTAGCGCGTGTCGCCGGTGACCGTCATGCGGTCGCCTCGAACTCCCATGCCGAGCAGACGCTCCGCGTCCGACGGAGAAATTGCGCCGACGACGTCGAGCGAGGCGTACGCATCGCGCAACGCGAGCAGCGCCAGCCCCGAACGCCGCCTCGACGATTCGGGAACGGTCGCGCTCAGCAGGCCCACCTTTACGCCGCGCGCAGCCGCCTGCTCCACGAGCAGCGGCCACACGTCGAGCTTGCTGAACACGATCGCCGTCGGCCTCAGCGAGTCGAGCGCGAGCGCCGTGTCGCCCGCTGCGTCGAACGGGAGGTAATCGTGAAAATCGGCGCCCACGCCCTGCGCGAACCGCTCCGCGCTCGGAGAGAAAAATGTGTAAGCGACCTGCGCGTCAGGACGCTGCGCACGGAAACGCTCGAGCACCGGCAGGGCCTGCAGTCCTTCGCCCACCGACGGGGCGTGCACCCAGAGAAGCGGGCGCGCCGGATCGCGGCTCGAAGATGACCACGCAACGTAGCGACCGAGCAGGCCTCGCCGCGCCGTCATCGCTCTGAAGAATTTTGAATCTCCCGCCGGCGCCATGGCGACGGCAAGGCGGCTCATCGCACCGGCCGCACCATACGGAATGCGAATCAACGAGTGCATGGCGCGCGCGCCGCTAGCTCGTCAATGCGTCGGAGCGCTTCCGCTCTTCGCTATCGCGGCGTCGAGCACCGGCCGCATGTCGGCGAACGGCAGCGCGCCCGCGAGAATCGAATCGCCGACTATGAAGCTCGGAGTGGATTGCACCCCTGCCGACTCGGCGCGGTCGTGGTCCGCCATGATCAGCGGCAGCATTCGCTTCGAATCCACGCACTTGCTCCACTCCGCTACGTCCACTCCCACGGTCCGCGCGATGGAGTCGAGCACCGGACGGGGATCGGGCATCGGAGTCCACTGCTTCTGCGAATTGAACAGTGCGTCGTGGTACTGCCAGAATTTGTTCTGTGCGCTCGCGCACATCGCCGCCTCGGCCGTGATCACCGCGTGCTGGTGCTGGCCGAGCGGAAAGTTGATGTACGCAACCTTTACCTTTCCGCTGCGTACGTATTCGTTGATGAATGTCTTGTATGATTCGTCGTGCCACTGCTTGCAGTACGGGCACTGGAAGTCGCTGGCGATGATGACCCACGTTCTGGCGGTGCTGTCGCCGTCCACACGTCCGTGATCAGCGGCGGCAACGACGAGGTCGGTGGCGGGTGCGGTCGTCTTCGTCGGCGCTGCCGCCGAAGCGGCAGCGTCGGTTGGCCGCGGGTTTGAATTGGCGGGGCTGCAAGCCAGCAACAACAGGATCGCAACAAGCGCGGCACCAAAGTTGACTCGGTGTATCGGCATCCGCTAAATAGGTGGCGGCCGAAGGGTTGAAATCAAGGGTGGAGGAACGATTCACGGTATAGCTGTTCTGCACGTGCGCGCCGCGGCGCGAAACATTCAGGCAGTGGCGCTGGCCGCAACTCTGGTGCTGCCTCTGCCCGCTGCGGCGCAGGAGCCGGTGATCCCTTCACCTACCGGACTCGTCAACGATTTCGCCCACGTGCTCGACTCCGGAGCCATCGAGCGGATGACGCGAATCGCCGAGGACGTGCGAGCGAAATCGCGTGGCGAGATAGCGATCGTTACCCTTCCTGATCTCGGTGGGCGCGACGTCGCCGATGTGGCGCTGCGCATCGGTCGGGAGTGGAAGGTCGGAAAAGTCGGCACGCCCGGTGATCCCACGCGGAACGCCGGCGCCGTCATCCTCCTGGTCCCGAAGGAAACAAGCTCCGACAATCGCGGCCGCTGTTTCGTCCTCACGGGGCAGGGGACGGAGGGATTCATCACCGACGCCACCGCCGGCGACATCTGCCGCACGGCGACCCCGGACTTCATCAACCGCGATTATTCCTCGGGTCTCGAGCGGGTGACGCTGCTCACAGCCGAGCGCTTCGCGTCGGAGTTCAATTTCTCTCTCGATACCTCGCTCGTTCCCCCCGCACCGGTGCGGCGGGAGCCAGGGTCGTCGGGTGGCGGAATTCCGCCGATTGTCATCCTCATCATCTTCTTCGTCGTGCTGAGCATTCTCAGTAGCGCCAGCCGGCGCGGAGGGCGAGGAGGCCGGAGCGGATGCGGAGATGGCCTGCCGCTCCTTCTCCTGATGGGCAGCAGCGGAGGACGGAGATCCGGTGGCGGTGGCTGGGGCGGCGGCGGATTCGGTGGTGGTGGCGGGGGCTTCGGCGGATTCGGCGGCGGGGGCGGATTCTCCGGTGGCGGCGGGGGATCCAACTGGTAAAAAACGAGACGCACAGATTGCAGAGACGCAGAAATCGAAAATGGACCAACTATGGCAATGACACTGAATGAGCTTGTATCGCAGCTTCGCAACGCGTACGGCAGCACGCTGCAGTCCGTGATTCTCTATGGCTCGGCAGTCGCCGGGGAGCACATCGCGAAGAAGTCGGATTACAACGTGCTCGTGATACTCGACGCTGTTCCGCTCGACCGGCTCGCCGCGGTGGGAGCGGTGCTGCGCGCGTGGGCGGACGGCGGCAATCCTCCTCCGATGACCTTCACGAGCGCCGAGTGGAAGTCGTCATCCGACGTGTTTCCGATGGAGTACGCGGACATACTGGAGCGGCACAGCGTGCTCTACGGCGAGGATGCGACCCAGGGCATCACCGTGTCCAGAGCCAACCTGAGACTCCAGGTCGAGCAGCAGGCGCTGGGCAAGCTGCTGCATCTGAGGCGCGGCGCGATGGCAGCGGGCGATGACTCCGGCGAGCAGATGAGGCTCATCGAGGCGAGCCTGAGCGCGATCATGGTGGTTTTTCGCGGCGTCGTGCGCCTGCACGGGGAAGTGCCGTCGCAGGATTATTCGGAGCTCAGTGCCGATGTCGCGCGGAAGGCGGGGTTCGACGCAACGCCGGTCGAACGCGCCGTCGAGCACGTGCGCGGAACCATGAAACTGAAGCGCGCGGATGCCGGCATGGTGCTCGCGGGGTACATGGCCGGCATGGAGGCGCTGGTGGCGTATCTCGACCGGTTCACGGCATAAACTTTTCCGACGGCATTAGCGTAGGTTATTTCGACTCACTTAACGAGGCACAAGACATATGAAACGCCGCTATCTAGCCATTCTCGCACCGCTTGCGCTCTCAGGGTGTGGATACAACAGGATTCAAACGCTCGACGAGACCGCATCGTCCGCCAAGCAGCAGATCGAGGTGCAGCTCCAGCGCCGCGCCGATCTCGTGCCGAATCTCGTGAATACCGTGAAGGGATATGCGGCGCACGAGGAGGGAGTGTTCACGCAGGTCGCCAATGCACGCGCCGCCCTGAGCGGCGCCGTCCGGAGTGGTGATCCGGCTCAACAGGTTGCCGCCGATGCGCAACTCACCGGAGCGCTGGGACGGCTTCTGGCGATTGCCGAAGCGTATCCTCAGCTCAAGGCCGACCAGACGTTCCTGCGTCTCCAGGACGAGCTCTCGGGGACCGAGAACAGGATCGCCGTGTCGCGCAGCGACTACAACGCGGCGGTGCGTGATTACAACACGTACATTCGCGGGTTTCCGCAGGTGCTGACGGCGAAGGTAACCGGAGCAAAGTCGCGCCCATACTACGATGCGCCGCCTGTCTCCGATTCCGCTCCCGCCGTCGATTTTTCGAAACCGGCAGCACCCGCGAAGTAACTGGAGAGCCCGGCCGAGCGTCCTTACGAAACGCTCACACACATCTGACGCTCTCTTGACACCGGGAGAGTGCTCGCCTATCTAAGGCGCACTATTCGACCGGGCAAAATTCTTTTGTCCGGTCGAGCTGGTCTGTCGTCCTTCCCGGACGATTCGGACCGGGTCCTTTGTGACTCCAACCTATGGAGAGAGGCGTGAGAACAACTCGTACGTTCTTAATGTCGCTCCTGCTGCTCGGGCTGTTCAGCACGAGCGCATGGGCGCAAACGCGGCGCATCAACGGCCGCGTCACCGCATTAGGCAGCACCGATCCTATCCCTTCGGCGACTGTAAACGTTGTCGGCACCACGTTTGGCGCCGTCACCGACGCTGACGGCAGGTTCTCGGTCACTGCACCTGAAGGTCCTGTCACTCTGCGCGTGCGCAGAATCGGCTACGCTCCGAAGAATATCGCGGTGGCGTCCGGGCTCACCGAAGTGGCGATCAGCCTGCCGAGAGACGTCCTCGAGCTCGACAAGCAGGTCATCACGGGAACAGCGACGACGGTTGCATCGGTCAACGCGCCGAACGCCGTCACCGTTCTGTCCACCGACCAGATCAACCGCGTTCCGGCACAGACGCTCGACAACGCGCTGCAGGGCAAGATCCCCGGCGCGATCGTCTCCACGAACTCCGGCGCGCCGGGCGGTGGAACGCAGATCCAGCTCCGCGGCGTCAACACGATCAACGGTGCGTTCAGCCCCATCTACGTCGTGGACGGAGTCATCGTCAACAACTCGGCGATCTCCAACGGCCTGAACGTCATCACACAGGCCTCGCGCTCCGGCGGCGTCGCGAACTTCGCGTCGAGCCAGGACCAGATGGTCAACCGCATCGCCGACCTCAACCCGAACGACATCGAGAGCATCCAGGTCCTGAAGGGACCCTCGGCGAGCTCGATCTACGGATCGGTTGGAGCCAACGGCGTAATCATCATCAGCACCAAGAAGGGCCGCGCCGGCAAGACGACGCTCGACATGACTCAGCGATTCGGCACCTACACGCTGGCGAACAAGCTCGGACCGTTCCTCTGCTTCAAGTCGGCTGATGAAGCCGCGGACGGCGGCTGGATCGGCGGCGGAAAGGATGCGACCCTCTTCAATGCGGCGACGAACAAGTGCCACGACTACGAAGAGGAGTTCTACGGCAACAACAAGCTCGCCTACCAGACTGTCGCTTCGCTGCGTGGCGCCACGAGCAGCGGAACCAACTTCTTCATCTCCGGCCTCGCTCAGCACGACAACGGACTCGCTCCGAACGACTTCTATCAGAAGCAGTCGCTTCGCGTGAACGTCGGCCACCAGCTCGGAACGCGGCTCAGCCTGCAGGCCAATACCGAAATCCTGCACTCGCTCACCCAGCGCGGTGTCAGCGGTAACGACAACACCGGTATCAACCCGTACACGACGTTCTCGCAGACGCCGAGCTTCATTGATCTTCAGCGTCAGCCGGACGGCACGTTCCCGAAGAATCCGCAGCGCGCGGTCGGGAACAGCAATCCGTTCCAGAACGCCGACCTTGTCAAGACTCCGGAAAACGTCTTCCGTCTCATCGGAAGCGCCACCGGCAGCTACAACATCCTCGCGGCCGAGCGGCAGACGCTTGACCTGACGATGACGGGCGGTGTGGACGCTTACAATGACGAGGCGAAGGTCATCTCGCCTGCGACGGCGTATGTCGAGCAGGTGAACGCGAACCCCGGCACGCTGGTTCTGACGAATGCCAACGTCGTGCACGCGAACCTCAACGGGACCCTGGCTCACCGGCTGATCACGAACGCCTTCAGCGCGACGACATCCGGCGGATTCCGTCAGACGCGCCGCGAAATCAATCAGGTCAACAACATCGGCCGCGGCGTGTTCCCCGGCGTGACCAACGTCGGCCTCGCTGTTCAGACTTTCATCAACCAGGCTCAGAGCACCGACAAGGTGTTCGCGCTGTTCGCGCAGGAAGAGCTGCTCGCGCTGAACGAGCGCCTGCTCCTGACCGCAGGGATCAATAGCGAGCGGTCGAGCAACAATGGCGACGCGAGCAAGATGAACGCGTATCCGAAGTTCGCCGCCTCGCTGCGCCTGCCCGAGATGCTTCCCAAAGTCAACGAGATGAAGCTCCGTCTGGCCTGGGGCAGGGCTGGTACCCAGCCGACGGCAGGCAAGTTCACGTTCCTCACGACGCTGTTCAACGAAGGACGCTCCGGTCTGCGCGCCTCGACGGTCAAGGGTTTCTCCGGAATCAAGCCGGAAACCGCGACCGAGCTCGAAGGCGGCTTCGATCTCCAGGCGTTCAACGGACGTAGCCGCCTGTCGTTCTCACAGTGGCGGAAAACGGTCACCGACCTGCTCCTGCAGGCCAACACGGCGCCGTCCACCGGCTTCACGAGCCAGTACATCAACGGTGGGAAGATCGTCAACAACGGAACCGAGGTCGAACTCGGCATCACGCCGATCCAGACCGACCGGCTCGAGTGGGTCTCGAACACCACCTTCTCGCGCTTCAAGGGCAAGGTGACGGAGCTCCCGGTGCCGGCATTCAATCCTGGCGTCGGATCGTTCGGAAGCCGCTTCGGAAACGTCTTCATCCAGAAGGGTGAGTCGCCGACCGTCATTCAGGCGGTGAACGAGTGCGCAGTGGCCGTCGCGCCGCGCAGCGCCACGGCGCCGTTCGGCGGAAGCTGCCCGTCAGCCAGCCGCATTCTGCACTTCGTGGGTGATGCGATGCCCGATTTCACCATGGGCTTCAGCAACGACTTCACCTTCGGCCCCATCCGCCTCGGCTCGCTCTTCGACTGGCGCAAGGGTGGTGACGTGATCAACCTCACGAACAACTATTTCGACTCTGGCCTTCTCGGCGACACGGCAGTCGGTAACAACCGCGTGACGGCATTCCGCGGCGGCAAGGCAGTATATGTGGAGGATGCCGGCTTTGTGAAGCTTCGCGAGCTGACGCTGGCGTACCAGCTCCCGGCTGCCCTCGCGAGCCGCCTGTTCAACGGGCGCGCTGAGGCGGCGAGAATCGAGTTGAGCGGTCGCAACCTGATCACGTGGACCAACTACACGGGCCTCGATCCGGAAGTGTCGAACTTCTCGAACGTCGCCCTTGGACGCATTCAGGACGTGACGCCGTATCCGCCAAGCAGAAGCTTCTTCTTCTCAATCAACGCCACCTTCTAGTCATCGAGTGATCTCACATATGAGGAAATACACAATGATTGCGCTCGGGCTGGCGGCTGTCGCCGTCGCCGGGTGCAAAGACAGCTCGATCGTGAATCCGGAGGATGCGCCGACGGTCGAAGCTCTGAGTGGCGCGCTCACGCGCGGCTCGCTCCAGCAGGTCGCGACCGGCGTTCTCGCTCAGGATCGCGCAGCAGTAGTTGGAACGTTCACGCATTACGTCCTGTCGGCGATCTTCGCGCGCGACGTGTACCGCATTGACGCGTCGGAGCCGCGCTACGTCGGCGAGACGCTCGCCGGCCAGCCCGATCCGGGCAGTTTCGCCGGCGGCGGCGGATGGACGCAGTTCTACACCGCGACTCGCGCGGCGTCGAACCTGCTGATCGCTCTTCCCTCGGCGTCCGCCGCCGAGGTGAGCGCGGCCGAGAAGAGCGCGACTGCGGGCTTTATCAAGACGATCAAGGCGATGGATTACTATCGCCTCGCCGAGCTTCGCGACACCGTCGGCATCGCCATTCAGAGTGACAACCCGGACGAGGTCACTACGATTCGATGCAAGACTCCCGCGCTGGCGTACATTGCGGCGCTGCTGGACAGCGCCCTGGTGGACCTCAATGCGGCGGGCGCAGCGACGAACCTTCCATTCGTTCTGCCGACCGGCTTCACCGGATTCGGCCGGAACTACCGGGTCGTCAGCAACGTCATCATCTTCAACCGCGCTCTGAAGGGCAAGGTTGATTTCTACCGCGGACTGGACAGGACCAGCCCGCAGCCGGCGTTGTTCACGCAGTCTATCACCGAGCTGACGCAGGCTCTGGGCGGCGCCGCTGCTGGCGCGGTCCCGGCGTCGCAGTTCTCCGTCGGTGCGTACTACAACTTCGTTCCGGGTGGCTCGGAGGCGACGGCCAACAACCGTTCCGACGACAAGATCGGCTTGAACCCGGCGGTGAAGGACAGCATCCAGGCCGGGGACACGCGTGCTTCGAAGATCGTCAATCGCAGCGCGACGCTGTCGGGCTTCGGTATCTCGACGTCGATCACGTACGTCGGATCGGTTCCGAGCAGCACCAACCAGACTCTGCCGATCGGCATCCTGCGTGACGAAGAGTTGGTTCTTCTCCGCGCCCAGGCGTACATCGAGGCGGGCAACTTCGCCGCCGCGACGGCCGACCTGAACTCGGTCCGCACGTCGTACGGGCTCGCTCCGTACGCAGTGTTCACGTCGAAGGAAGTGGCCCGCAGCGCGGCTCTGTACGAGAAGCGCTACTCGCTGCTCTTCGAAGGTCCGCAGCGTCTCGTGGATCTCCGCGGGTACGGCCGTCTCAACGGCACGTATCTGAAGAAGGAGACGGCGACGGATCCGTACAACGCAGCGTTCCCGATTCCGCGTGCCGAGCAGGATGCGCGGAACAACGACTTCGCCTGCAAGGCGACGTAAGAAGACCGCTACCCGCTACCCGCTACCCGAAGCTCACAGCAACGGGTAGCGGGTAGCGGGTAACGGGTAGCGGATCAGTTCGGGGGGTGCCGCACCGCCCGCAGATTGAATTCGATCCTCGCCTCGGAGGAGGGGCTCATGCTGTGCGTACGTCGTATGGCTGGCGTGGTCGTCTCCGTCTGGTCCATCGCCTGCGCCCACCCGCAGACTGTCGGCCCGAGCCCATCCAACTCCGGCGAGATCACCGAGGAGGAGATTGCGGCCACGACCGCGTCGAACGCCTACGAGGTGATCCGAAAGCTGCGGCCAAATTTCCTGAGCTTTCGCGGCAAGACGAGCCTCCTCGGGACGTCGAACGCCGATCCGACTGTTTACGTGGACGATCAGGCGTACGGTCCCATCAGCTCGCTTCGAACTATTCCAGCATCGCAGATCACCCGCATCCGGATGTACAGGTCGTGGGAGGCCACGACGAAGTACGGAACGGGGAACATGGGTGGCGTGATTGCGGTCACGACGAAGCAGTAGGGCGTAAGGTCATTGGCTGAGCCAATTCTGCCGGCGTCCCCCGCATCGGAGAGGGTCAAGGGGTAAAAAAAAGAACGGCCCCCGCTGGAAACAGCGGGGGCCGTCTTCTCACTCGTTCCGAGTTACGGCGTGTAGGTCGCCGTGAGAGTCGCGCCGGTGTATGTGGCATAGGCGTCGAGAAGCATGTACCATGTTCCCGACTGGGGGTTGGCGATGCTGCAGGTCTCGTTATTGCCACCGTTCCACGAATGGCAGTCATCAGCGCTACCGGAGTTCGTCGGCGGAACAGCACGGCGCACGTAGAGATCAACGTCGCCGGTCCCGCCACGGATGGTGACGAGGAGATTCGTCGTGCCTGCCGGGACGAAAATGCGGAATAGCGCCGACGTGCCAGTGGCTCCGCTCACCGCAACCGCAGCCCCCTTGGCGATCGAGGTTCCCGAAAGTTTGTTGATGGTGATGCTGGCGGACTGCGTCTGGGTCGGGTCGGACGTTAATGTGGCAATGACGGCGGTGACACCGGGAGCGACGGCAGTCACAAGTCCCGTATTCGAGACGCGTAGAACCAACTCATTGTCGCTCTTCCAGGTGACGGAGGCAGGAGCTCCTCCGGACCTGGCAACCAGCTGAAGCGTGGTGCCTTCGTCGATGCTCGTATAGACCGGAGAGACTTCGAAACTCCTCACCGGTTCGTTGAAATTGTAGTCGTCGGTGCAGCCAACGTAGAGCAGGGGGAGCATCGCGAGCGCGAGAATTCCTTTGTAGTGTTTGATCATGATGGCTGGTTCCGTTGCTGGAGGTGTTTGGCGGGGGCGCAGAAGCCGACGAATTCCAAGAGTAGGGCCAAGATACTTCCGAGGCAAGATGACGGCAACCTGCTCGTCACATCGTGCTCGTCGCATCGCTCGTCACATCGGCCTTGCAACTCCCTGTTGCCCTCCCTACATTTTCCGGACAATGCCTTGGCAGGCCGCGTTTGCGACCGAGGCCTTGTTTCGCATCCATGTGTCAGGAAAGGCGCCCTTCGCGCTCAGCGAAGTGCGACTGCTGTGTTTCCAGTTCGCTTGAGCTCAGCCGCGATCGCAGATGGCGATGCGCGGGATTTCCAACCCCGGAGGAGGGATGCGATGGCAGATATAAGTCCTTGAGAAGTTCGGCACCCGCATCCTGAACGCCCCCCGCCTTCCTGTGACTACGCCAGGATCCGCCTCGGGTTTCAGCCTCCAAGGTGAGTCAGCCACACTGCACGAAATGGTTTGCCTCGGCCTTTCTGTACGAATACGGATTGAGCCGAACCACAATTTCCGAACTTGAGGTAAGCATGATCAGCATCAGACGAGTCGGACGGCTGTTCTCTGCCGCACTGGTCCTCGTTGCGTCGTTCGCGACTGCATCGAGCGCCCAGGCCCAGGCAGTGATCAGCGGCCGCGTTACCGACGCGAGCGGGAACGGTGTTCCCGGCGCAAACGTCGTCATTCCGAGCCTGGGCTTGGGTGTCGGCGCGAATACCAGGGTCGATGGCACCTATACCATCACACTGTCGTCCAATTCGGTCGGACGCAGCGCCGTAGTGATCGCCCGCCGCATCGGCTTCAAGCCAGTGACCCGCGACGTCACGATCACCAGTGGCACGCAGACGCAGAACTTCCAGCTCTCGCAGGACGCGACCCGCATCGACGACATTATCGTCACGGGCGTGGCCCAGGCGACCTCCAGCAGGAACCTGACGATCTCGGTCGGCAAGGTCGGCGAGGCTCAGCTCAAGGAAGTGCCGGCGATTTCGCCGGCGAGCGCGCTCGCCGGAAAGGTGGCCGGTGTCCGGGTGTCGTTCACCCAGGGACAGCCAGGGTCGAGCCCGGCAATTCGCGTGCGCACTTCGACCAGCCTTGGCGTTGGCGAGCAGAGCCCTGTCGTCATCATCGACGGCGTGATCTCGCAGAACGGGCTGGCTGACATCAATGGAAACGACATTGAATCGATCGAGGTGCTGAAGGGTGCCGCCTCGGCCAACAGCTACGGCTCGTCGGCCGCCAGCGGCGTGATCGCGGTGACCACCAAGCGTGGCAGGAACTCGCCCGAGGGCTCGGTTACTTTCCTGACGCGCAACGAGT
The DNA here is from genome assembly GCA_030647905.1 of Gemmatimonadaceae bacterium. Classification (NCBI taxonomy): domain Bacteria; kingdom Pseudomonadati; phylum Gemmatimonadota; class Gemmatimonadia; order Gemmatimonadales; family Gemmatimonadaceae; species Gemmatimonadaceae bacterium. The sequence continues at coordinate 50,742 of JAUSJA010000034.1, forward strand.
TCGGCACATCGTCGGTCGAGCATTATGTCCCGCTGCTGCAGACACATCCCTTCCGCCTGAATTCCGACGGCTCTTTCCTGTTGAGCGGCACGGGCACCCGCATTATCGAGACGGACGGTTACATCGACAATCCGTTCCCCACGGGAACGTACCGCGACCAGCTGAAGCAAAACCTTCAGGCGGGCCGCAACGTGAGCAATTACGCGCAGGTCGCCATGCGCCGCGCGAACACGAATTTTTCCACTTCGTTCAGCCGCGACACCGATCGTGGCATTCTCCCTCTACTCGAGGGGTTCCGGCGCCAGAATGTTCGACTGAATCTGGACCAGGGTCTGGGGACAAAGGCCGATGTCTCGGCTGCCATCACATACGGTCTGTCCTTCAGCGACCAGACGCCTGAATCACTGGCAGGCTCGGGGTCGACGTTCTTTTCGTTGCTGCAGGCGCCGCCGGACGTCAACCTTACGTATCCCAACGCGACCGCCTCTTGCAACTTCGCCAACCCGACTGCGGAAGCGTGCGGCACCAAGTATTCTCCGGTGCTTCCGCTCGCAGCCGCCGGTGGAACCTCTCGCGGAAACCCGCTTCTCGACATGGCCCAGCGCAGCTACAACGAGCGTCGTGAGCGAATCATCGGCTCCTTCTCCGCCCGTTTTCGCCCGGTCTCGTGGCTGACGTTCGACGGAAGCTACGGCACGGATCGGCTTAACCGCCGCGAGACGAACTTCATGGATCGTGGCCTCGTCGGGACCAACACGACCGTGGAGAATGAAACGGCCGGCTATCTGCGCCTGGAAACCAACAACAACCAGGCTTCGAACAGTCAAGCCAGCGCGTTGACAAACTTCACGCTCGGTCAGCTTCACTCCACGACCCGCCTCGCCTATCAATATGAGGAAGAGCGGAACAATTCGTTCAACACCACCACGTCAAAGCTGCTTGTCGCGTCAGTCCCTGATCTTCAGGCCGGCGATCCGGCGCAGCTGAACGCCGGTTCGAGCATTCAGAACATCAGGACGATCAATGGGAACGTCGTTCAGAACTTCAACTACGGCGACCGATATCTCCTCCAACTCGTCGGCCGGCGCGATGGCTCGTCTCTCTTTGGCTCGGACAATCGCTGGGCGAACTACTACGGAATGTCCGGCGCCTGGAGAATCTCCCAGGACTTCAGGATTCCCGGCTTCCAGGAGCTCAAGATTCGCGCGGCGCGTGGCACGGCAGGCCTCCGCCCAGGCTTTGCTTACCAGTATGAGACGTATTCCGTGTTCGCGGGAACCCTTTCGAAGAACACGATTGGCAACAAGCTCCTCAAGCCCGCGCTTCAGACGGAGAACGAGGTCGGCATTAACGCCAGCTTCCTCGACCGCTTCGACCTCGAGTTCGTGAAGTCGGATAGACACACCGAGGGCGCATTCCTGCTCGTGCCGCTGTCGCTCGCGCAAGCTGGTGGATTCACTGCTCAGTGGCAGAACGCCGCGCGCGTCGGTGGACGGACGCAAGAGATATCGCTCAACACTCGCGTCATCGAGCGGCCGAAGCTCAGCTGGAACATGACACTGACGGGGGAACGCTCGCGCCAGAAGATCGACGAGCTGAACCGCGCAGCGTTCCGTGTCGGGAGTGGTTCGCAGGGCCAGGCCATCTTCTACTACAAGGCAGGGGAGCAGCTCGGCGTCATCTATGGACAGCGCTGGGCCCGGTCGATCGCGGAGCTGGCCGACAATCCCCTGAACGCAGGCAAGGACCTCAACGCTCTGTACGAGGTCAATGACGATGGATACGTCGTGGCCAAGGGTACCCGCGGCAAGCGCACCGAACGGGCGATCGTCTATGTCGATCCGACCGGCAGCAACAACGTCAAGATCGGAGACGTCAACCCTGACTACTCCTTCGGCTTCGCCAACACCCTTCGCCTCGGTGGCTTCACGGTGTACGGGCTGCTCGACGGGACAAAAGGCGGAAACATCTACAACTTCACGAAGCAGTGGATGTATCAGGACCGCCGCCACAGTTCGATCGACCAGTCCGCGAAGGCGCCAGAGAACAAGAAGGCGCTCGAGTACTATAGCGTCGGATTCTACAACAACCTCGAGCCCAACAGCTTATTCGTCGAGGATGGCAGCTACGTGAAGCTTCGTGAGCTCTCCGTCAGCTACAACTTCGGCCAGACACTACTCAACTCCATGCGCTTCCTGGGTGAGGGTCGTTCGGTCAAGGTTGCCTTGATCGGTCGCAACCTGAAGACCTGGACCGACTATACCGGCTTCGACCCTGAGTCGAGCTCGAACGCAGACTTCAACTTCCGCATTGATGGCTTCCGCTATCCGAGCTTCCGCCAGATCACTGGCCAGATCGAAATCGGCTTCTAATAAAGGGAATCAATACTCATGAAATTCAACAATCGAATTGCGACGTTGACTGGAAGCGTGGGGATACTCGCGCTCGCCGGCGCCTGCAATCCGGACCTGAACGTCACCAACCCGAACGCGCCCGACGTAGCGCGCGCGATCGCTACACCTGGTGACGTCCGGCAGCTGATCGGAAGTTCGTTCAATACCTGGTATCTGACTCATCAGGGGAACCAGGAGCCGGATCCTTCCGTTATGGTTGGCGTCATGGCCGACAACCTTACCATGGCCTACGGTAACTTCGGAGCCCGCTTCAACGGCCAGGAGCCGCGTGTGGCCTACCAGAACAGCTCGGCAACCGGTGATGGAAGGGTTGCCAGCTACACGTACGACGGGATTTACGGTGCCCTTGGCGCTGCCAATGACGGCCTCGCCGCAATCAAACGCGGCATCAGGGTGGCGCTCACCAAGAGCGCGCCGGACGAGACGCCGCAGATGCAGGCGTTCGCCTGGCTCGTTCAGGGCATGTCGCTCGGCTTCGAAGCACAGGTCTTCGACAAGGGCTTCGTCGTTATCGAGGACACGGAGCCCGGTACGGGAGCGCTCCAGCCGTACACAGCCGTCGCTACGGCGGCCGTCGCCAGTCTCGACAAGGCGATTGCCTCGGCTGCGGGGAAGACCTGGACGTTTCCGAGTGAGTTCACGCCCGGGATGACGCTCACCGCAGACAAGGTGGGGCGGATGGCCAACACGATGTCCGCGCGCGTGCTCGCCTACACGCCCCGCACGGCGGCCGAGAACGCGGCAGTCAACTGGGCGAGGGTTCTCTCCTACGCCGAGAAGGGCATCAGCACCGGTGCCGCGTTCGATCTCCAGATCAAGGGAGACGGCGGCAACAACTGGTACGATCACTTCAAGCTCTATAACAACCTCGAGAGCTGGATTCGCGTGGATCAGCGAGTAATCCAGCTGGCCGATCAGACCCAGCCGGTCGTCTGGACCAGCACAACCCCGCCGCCTGCGGTCAATTCACCGGACCGGCGGGTAGGCTCTGCGGCCGCCGGTGGAGGCACAGATTTCCGCTTCGTGTCTGCAGTCCCGTATGACCCGGCACGCGGGGTGTATTTCTTCAGTCAGTGGTCCCACAAGCGCTACATCGACCACTCGTACGAGGTTGACGATTACGCTCTCACGACCGTTCCGTTCGTGCTCGCCGCCGAGAACGATCTCCTGATCGCCGAAGCTCTTGTACGGACGAACGGCGACAAGGCGCGTGCGGCAACGCTGATCAACAAGACCCGTGTGGGTCGTGGCGGTCTTCCGGCCCTCTCAGGAGGAAGCAGCAACAATGATCTTCTCGCGGCTATCTTTTACGAGAGGGACATCGAGTTGTGGGGAACGGGCGGAGGGCAGGCGTGGTTCGATCGTCGTCGGATAGACACGAACCTCACCTACAACGGACTCCCCATCGGAAACACGTGGGGCTTCCGAGGCGGTTCCAACCTCCAGAAGGGCACTCCACGCCATCTCCCGGTTCCCGCAAAGGAGCTGGAGACGCTTGGTCTGCCGGTGTATACGTACGGCGGTAACACTCCGAATCCGATCTTCCCGGAGATGTAACGAGGGACAGAGGCAAATAAAGAGGGCACGCCGAAAAGGCGTGCCCTCTTTATTTGCCCGTTGCCCGTTGCCCGTTGCCCGTTACCCGTTACCCGTTACCCGCTACCCGCTACCCGCTACCCGCTACCCGCTACCCGTAACTGTTCTCATCCGACGAGCTTCAGGTTGCCGCAGGCGATCAGCGCATCAATGCCCTGCTGACGCGAACGATAGACCTCGATGTGGTACGAGCCCGACGTCGGGAACTCGACGGGCAGCGACGAGCTCACCTGGGCGCGGCCGCCTCCGCCGATCTGGAGCTCGGGGAAGTTCGACATCGGAATGATCGGGAGCGCCGGCGTGCCGCAGCTGCCCGAAAGAATCGCCCAGCTCAAATACCTGTCGGAGCCGGTATAGTTGAACGTCAGAGCGATGCTCGTCAGCGAGGGCCGATCGCCGCGCGTCCATATGGCGGAGCCGTAGCTGCGGTCACGCGTTGTCTGAACGACTTCACCCCGGCTCTGCATCACCGACTGAATGTTCGCCGTCCAGCGGGCTGACTCGGACATCGCAATCGTCTGCGATCGTGACGGCGCGCCCGCCACAGGCGTGTTCTGCGCGCAACCCGCCAGCAGTCCCAGCGCCCCGGCACTCACGGCCACCAACAGATCTCTGTTCTTCATATGGCTTTCCTTCCTCCAGTGGATTGCGCCCGGCGGACGCGGGTGAACAACTCCATGTGTGATAGCCCGCGTACAGCAGATTGTCAAACTGGCGTCGCCACGCTTTCGCGCCCTATTTCTGCTCCTTGGGGAACATCGGGGCGCCCTTCGTGACCTGCCATCCAGTTGGGTCCATGGTTGCGAGCGAATCGAAGCGATGATCGTGCACACTTCCCGGCGCACCCAACCGTCCCCACAGCTCCTCCGCTTTCGCGGGCATGAACGGCGCGGCATGGAAGCATTGCCTGAGGAGCTGCCTCGCGAGAGAGCCGAGCGTCCGGTCGAGCTCCGCCGACCGGGATTCATCCGCCGCGAGCTTCCAGGGCGCCTGGCGATCGACGAATTCGTTGGCCCGCGCGATGGTCCTCCACAACGCTTTCAGCGCTTCGTGCAGCAGATATCCGTTGTCGCCGGTCATGCTGGCGTGATATGCCGCGAGATCCGCCTCGTCGGCCTGATCGGTCGCCGGGTCATTTCCTGATGGAATCACGCCGCCGCGATACCTGTTTATCATGGAAAGAGTGCGGCTCGCGAGGTTCCCGAACGCGTTCGCCAGGTCCGCGTTGTACCGCTCCTCGAATCGCTCCCACGAAAAATTTCCGTCCGCATCGAACGGAACTTCGCGCAGCAGGAAATACCTGAACGCGTCCGGGCCGAAGCGGTCGATCGCCTCGTCCATGTTCAACTTCACGCCTGCGGACTTGCTGAACCGGTCGCCGGCAAGCAGCACGAATCCGTGCGCCCAGACCTTTCGCGGCAGCTCGAGCCCGGCGGCCATCAGCATCGCGGGCCATATGATGCTGTGGAATCTCGTGATGTCCTTGCCGATGACGTGCAGGTCTGCCGGCCACCGCTCGGTAAATCGTTCGTCGGGATAGCCTGTCGCGGTGAGGTAGTTGGGCAGAGCATCGAACCAGACATACGTCGTCTGGATCTCGCCGTCGCTCGACGGGCGCGGGAAGGGAACTCCCCACGAGAAGCGCGATCGGCTCGCAGAAATGTCCTCGAGTCCCTGGTCGAGCAGCGCCAGCATCTCGTTGCGCCGGCTCTTCGGTCCGAGAAAACCCGTCGTGCCGATCAGCTCGCGCAGGCGCTCCGCATACGCGGAGAGCCGAAAAAACCAGTTCTTCTCCGCGACCCATTGCAGCGTCCTCGTCGGGTGGAGAACGCACTTGCCCTGGATGATCTCGTTGTCCTGTTTGAACGACTCGCACCCCACGCAGTACCAGCCCTCGTATGCCTTCTCGTAGAAGTCGCCGGGCGACTTCTCGAAGATGCGCTCGATCAGCGCGCGCACTCCGGCGCGATGGCTCTCGTCGGTGGTGCGTATGAACTGGTCGTTCGAGATAGACAGCCGCCGCCACATGCCCTGGAAGCGCCCGGCGATCTCGTCCACCAGCGCCTGCGGCGTCACTCCGCGCTCGATCGCCTCGGACAGGACCTTCTGGCCGTGCTCGTCCATCCCGAGCAGGAAGTGAACATCGTCGCCGCGCAGGCGGCGATAGCGCGCGATGACGTCGGCGCCGATCTTCTCGAACGCGTGGCCGAGGTGGGGGTCGCCGTTGGCGTAATCAATGGCGGTCGTGAGGTAGAAGCGCGCCATCTCAGTGTTCTCCCTGCTCGCCGCCTCTCCCTCTTCGACCTCCCCTGCGCCCGCGCCGCCGCCTGGCACCAGAATCATCCCGGTCACCGGCACGCGTCGCGGCGTTCGCGTCTTCCTCCATGCCTGTCGGAGGTACCGCGTCGCCTGACTCTGCGGAATCCGTCAATTCGAGAACGATGAGCTCGCGCACCGTGGCCACTTCGTGCTCGGATGTGTACATCAGCTCGGGTGAGATGTCGAAGCCGTTCTCGGTCTGCTCCTCTTCCTGCGTCAGCGAGTCGGACACCGCCGTCTCCGGCTCGCCGGCCGTGCCCGCCACACCGCCGATCTCGCGGTTGAAATCGGCGAGCGCGACGACACGTGTCTCTCCCTCAGCGGAGCGAAGCGTCAGCTGTTCGCGAAAGATGTCTATGGCGAGAACTTTCTCCTCACCGCGCGACGTCGTGACGATCCTGCCTTCCTTGGGGAACCGCTTTCTGCTCTGCACATAGAACTCGTGCTCGTAGCGCAGGCAGCACATGAGGCGCCCGCACGCACCCGAGATCTGCGCCGGATTGAGCGACAGCCGCTGGTCTTTCGCGACGCCCAGATTCACCGGTCTCAGCTCGGGAAGCCACGATGCGGAGCAGTACTGCCGCCCGCAGCGGCCGATTCCGTCGAGACGCTTCGCCTCGTCGCGAACGCCGATCTGCTTGAGTTCGATGCGCGCGCGGAAGAGCGCCGCCAGATCGCGCACGAGGTTCCGGAAGTCCACGCGCTTTTCGGCGGTGAAGTAGAACGTCAGCTTCTTGCGGTCCCACTGCCACTCGGCGTCGGAGAGCTTCATCACCAGGCCGTTGGCGCGAACGCGCTCCATGGCCTTGAGCCGGGCCTCCCCGTTCAGCTTGCGCAGATCCTCCGCCGCGGCCCTGTCGCGCGCTGTCGCCATGCGCAGCGCCTTGCGCGTCGGCGCCGACGTGCCGCAACCGTGCGCGCATCCGCCGCTCCTGATCTGCGCCAGCTCGCCAAGCGAGTGCACGTAGCCCAGATCCTCACCGCGGTCGGCATCCACGATGATCGCTGATTTCAGCGCTGGAGGATCGGGATAGTCCCAGAGGAAGAATTCCTTGCGGTTTCCCCTGAAGGCGACTTCTACGAGATGAGCCAAGATCAGTTTTTCACTCGGTCCACTGGCCAAGCCGCAGGAATCTCTGCCTCCGTCGCCGCACCAGCTTCTCGGGGCGGAACTTCCGCAGCTCCTCGAGATGCCGGTTGAGGGTCTCCTGTAATACTTTCGCCGTCGCCGCGTGGTCCGTGTGTGCGCCGCCCGGCGGCTCGGGGATTATCTCGTCGATCACGCGAAGCTCGAACAGGTCGGGAGCGGTGATGCGGAGCGCGGTCGCCGCCTTCTCGCGCATCTCGGGGCTCTTGCCGTCCTTCCAGAGAATCGTCGCGCAACCCTCGACGCTGATCACCGAGTACACCGCGTTCTCGAGCATCAGCACGCGGTCGGCGACTCCGAGCGCGAGCGCTCCGCCGGATCCGCCCTCGCCGATCACCGTCGCGATGATCGGCACCTTGAGCTGGCTCATCTCGAACAGATTACGCGCGATGGCCTCCGACTGCCCCCGCTCCTCGGCGCCGATCCCTGCCCACGCTCCCATCGTGTCAATGAACGTTATCACCGGCACGTGGAACTTCTCGGCGAGCTTCATGAGGCGCAGCGCCTTGCGGTACCCTTCGGGGTGCGGCATGCCGAAGTTGCGCTTGAGCAGCTCCTTGGTGTCGCGGCCGCGCTGCTGTCCCATCACCATCACCGTCTCGCCGTCGAGGCGCGCCCATCCGCCGACGATCGCCGGGTCGTCGCGGAACGCGCGGTCTCCGTGAAGCTCGATGAAATCGGTGAATGCGAGCTCGATCAGCTCCGACGTGAAGGGTCGTCTCGAATTGCGCGCGACCTGCACGCGCTGCCACGGCGTGAGACTGCGGTAGATCTGCTCGCGCAGCTCGGCCAGCTTGCGCTCGAGGGGAACGATTTCGTCGGCGACGCTCATCTGGCGATCGCCGGCGAGCCGCTTCAGCTCGTCGATCTGCCTCTCCAACTCTACGATCGGCTTCTCGAAATCCAGCGTTTGGGTGGAAGTCGCCACCTATCTGCTCCCGCGTTGCAGGCGCACAGAGTCGTTCCCGAGCAGCGATCGCAGCTCGCCGAGCGCGGTGTTGTTGACGGCAAGTGTCAAACTGCGGGAACGGAGTGTCGCCCGCAACCCGTTGCCGTCCGAGTACTGCACCTCGAGCGGAACCGTGCCGGGATAGGCTTCCACTATGGAACGCAGCTCGCGCATCGTCTCCGGCATGCGCGACGGATCGTTGCGCAACTCGATCGCGATCATCACCTGGCCGTTGGCGCGCAGCTCGGCCAGCTTCGTCACCGAGTCCACGACGAACGCAGGATTGTCGGCGTCCTGATCCCGCCGCGCGTAGCCGCCGCGCATGAGAATCGGCACATCGGTCTTCACCTGGTCGGAGAGCGCTGACCATTTCTCGGGGAACACGAGAACTTCCGTCGATCCCGAAAAATCCTCGATCGTAAGCCGGGCGAACTCCGCGCCCGTGCGCTTGCTCATCTGACGCTTGATCGCCGTCACGACGACCGCCAGCGCCATGGGGTCGGAACTCCACTTTCCGATGTCCGCGACCTTGTGCGTCGAGAAGAGCTCGCATTCCGTCGCGAACGGCTCGAGCGGATGACCCGAAGTGTAGAAGCCGAGGATCTCCTTCTCGCGCGCCAGGCGGATTGATTCCGCCCACGGAGCGACGTTGGGGAGCGTCTGCTGCACATGCTCGCGCGATGAGCCCGCCGGTGGAGTGCCGAACATGGACACCTGTCCCGACGCCGCCTCTTCCTGCTGCAGCGACGCCTCGCGGAGCGCGGTGTCGAGCACGGTCATGTACTGCGCGCGATGCCCGCCCAGCCCGTCGAGTGCGCCCGACTGGATGAGCGCCTCGAATACCCGCTTGTTACAGACGCGGAGATCGACGCGCTCCGCCAGATCGAAGATGGACTTGAACGGCGCTTTCTCCCGTGCGGACAGCATCGAATCGATCGCTGACCTGCCGACATTGCGGATTCCACCGAGGCCGAAGCGAATCCGCTTCTCGCCGATGACGGTGAATTTGTAGCCCGATTCGTTCACGTCCGGCGGCAGCAGCTCGATGCCGATCTCGCGCGCTTCGTTGATGTACTTGACGACGCTGTCAGTGTCGCCGATCATCGCCGAGAGAAGCGCCGCCATGAAGTCGGCCGGATAGTGCGCCTTGAGCCAGGCCGTGTGGAACGAGATGATCGAGTACGCAACCGAGTGCGACTTGTTGAAGCCGTAGCGGCCGAACGTCTGGATCTGCCCGGCGATGTCCTTGATGATCTCCCGGGCGTAGCCGCGCGCGACGGCCTTCTCGACGAACTTGCCCAGCTCTGCGCGAATGAGCTCGGCATCCTTCTTTCCCACGGCCTTTCTCAGCACGTCCGCTTCGGCGAGCGAGATGCCCGCCAGCTTCTGCGCGATCCTCATCACCTGCTCCTGATAGGTGATGACCCCGTACGTCGTGTTGAGGATCTCCTCCAGCTCGGGCAGCTGAAAGGTGACCTTCTCCTCGCCCCTCTTCCTCCGGATGTACACCTTGTGCATGCCCGCATCGAGCGGGCCCGGCCGCATCAACGCGTTGGACGCGACGAGATCGTCGAATCTGTCCGCGCGCATGCTCTTCAACATGTCCGTGGCGAGGCTGGACTCGAACTGGAATACTCCCGCGGTCTTCCCCGCGCGGAGCATGCGGAATGTCTCCTCGTCCTCGAGCGGAAGCGAGTCGAGGTCGGGCGCACTGCCGGTCCGCGCACGGATAGACGCCAGCGCGTCCTTGATGATCGTGAGCGTCGTGAGGCCGAGGAAGTCCATCTTGAGCATCCCCACCTTCTCGAGCGCGTTCATGTCGTACTGTGTGACGACGATGGCGTCTTCGCTTCCCGCGCCAGCTCCCTTCGAGCCCTGCGTGCAGATCGGCACGTACTCGTCGAGAGGGCCCGGCGCGATGACGACGCCGGCCGCATGGACGCCCGCATGCCGAGAGAGGCCTTCGAGCGCGATTGCGAAATCGAGCAGCTCGCGGTAGCGCTCTTCTTCCTTATAGAGCTTGCGTACTTCCGGAACCTTGTCGATCGCCTCCTTCACGGTGAGCGAGTAGTTCGGCATGTTCGGAATCAGTTTCGCCAGCGCGTCGGTCTCGGCGGGGGTGAATCCCAGCGTGCGTCCGACGTCCTTCACCGCCGCGCGCGACTTGAGCGTTCCGAAGGTGATGATCTGTCCCACCGAGTCGCGGCCGTACTTCTCGCGCACGTACTCGATCACCTCGCCGCGCCGCTCGAAGCAGAAGTCCACGTCTATGTCGGGCATGGACACGCGCTCCGGATTCAGGAAGCGTTCGAAAAGCAGATCGAACCTGAGCGGACAGACGTTGGTGATGCGCAGACAATACGCGACGACCGAGCCGGCGGCTGATCCGCGGCCTGGTCCGACGGGGATGTCCTTCTCGCGTGCGGCGCGAATGAAGTCGGCGACGATGAGGAAATAGCCCGCGTAACCAGTCTTGGTGATGACGTCGAGCTCGTACTTCAGCCGATCCTGCACCTCGGGGGAAAGCACTTCGCCGTAGCGCTCGTGCGCGCCCTTCTCGGCCAGCGAGACGAGCAGGTCATTCTCGCTTGACGCGCCCTCGGGGAGCGGGAAAGCGGGGACCTGATACTTCTTGGACAGCTCAATCTGTGCTTCCTCGCCGATCCTGAGCGTGTTCTCGATGACGTCCGGCCTGTCGGGAAACGCCGCCTTTATCTCGTCCACGTTCTTGAAGTACAGCCCTTCGTTGTACCGCATCCGGTCGGTGGATGCGTAATCCTTTCCGAGCCCGATGCAGAGCAGGACATCATGCGCTTCGTGGTCCTCACGGCGGAGGAAATGCGCATCGTTGGTGGCGACCACTGGAAGACCGAGCTCAGCGGCGAGCATGAATACGCGCCGGTTCAGCTCGGCCTGGTTCTCCGTGTCGTGCGCCTGCACCTCGAGGTAGTAGTCCTTGAAGGTGTTGGCGTACCACGATGCGGCTTCGCGCGCCCCATCCCAGTTGTCGGTGAGGAGATGGGAGGCCACTTCTCCCGCCATGCAAGCCGAACTGACAACTAATCCTTCGTTGTAGCGGGCGAGCAGCTCGCGGTCCACGCGCGGGCGGGAGTAGAACCCCTCCGTGTAAGCGAGCGAGGAGAGCTTCACGAGGTTCCGGTAGCCGGTGGCGTTCCTGGCGAGGATAACCAGGTGGTAGTACGGCTTGCGGTTGCCCTCGCGCTGCTTGTTGCGGCGGTCGCCCGGGGCGACGTAGGCCTCCATCCCGATGATCGGCCTGATTCCGGCCTTGCGCGCCTTTTCCTGGAATTCCCACGCGCCGTGCAAGTTGCCATGGTCGGTGATGGCGAGAGCGGGCTGCTCGAACTCCAGCGCCCGCGCGATCAGGTCATCGATCCGGTTTGCGCCGTCGAGGAGGGAGTATTCGGAGTGGCAGTGGAGATGTACGAAGGACACCCCTGAAAAATAACACGTTTTCCGGCGCCGCTTTTTCTATTTCGTGTTGACCATGATCACGGCGCTGGCGGGCCCTGTACTCATATCGCGGACAACCGTCGCGGCGCGGGTCGGGGTCAGGTATTCCATCGATACGATGGTGGAGGTCATGATTGTCCGCAGCGCCTCGATGCCGCCGAGACGCAAGCCGTCGAGGTAGACGAGAACCTGCTGATTCATGCTGTTCTGGATTCCCGGGCGCATTTCGGCCTCCTTGCTGGTTTGGACCGATGGAAGTCGAGTCCTGATTCGAGTTTCGCGACTGGGGCAATGCAATCAATTGAATATGGTAGTCCGGCCCGGGAGGCTGCAATCGATCGCTCGACGGAGATGGCGGGGACGGCTGGGGGCCGGCGCCCAAAAAAGACTTGCGTGGGACCGTGGCCGTTCCATATTTGGCGGTTGGAACACACGGAATCACCGTCACCACCGCCCATTTGCTTCGATGCGGCAGGGCTAGTTCCACAATCTTCGTCGTATACGCGAGGCTCCCGATTACCCGTGACAGGAATCTCACTCACTTGGACACTGGCACACCTGGAAAGGTTTGCCGGGTCGATGGCATTCGGCGCGTTGCAGATTCTTCACCTTAGCGAAAGGGGGAACGGGATCTTTCAATGTCAGCTCAGCTACAGTTGCTCGCAGGATACTCACAGCAGCCAATGGCAGTGAAAGGGCAGTGCAATTGGTGGTTTCTCAATCACTTTATTGAGGTATGCATGAAGAGACTATTCCGTTCTACAAGATTCCTCGCCTGGTCTCTGGCGGTGCTGGCGGGCGTGAGCCCGGCGCTGGCACAGGGGCAGGGGGCGGTAATCACGGGTCGGGTTACCTCCAGGGACGGCGATCCTATCCGGGGAGCGAATGTTTACATCAACGACCTGCAGATCTCGGTCGGTAGCAACGAAACCGGCAACTATACCATCAGCATCCCGCAGGCGCGTCTCAGCGGACAGTCGGTCAATCTGCGGGTACGTGCGATCGGGTATACGCCGGATGTAAAGCAGATCACGCTGACCGCCGGCTCGCAGACTGCGAGCTTTACGCTTCGCCGTGATGTGAACCGCCTGGCGGAAGTGGTGGTGACGGGCGTGACCGGCGCCACGGAGCAGACCAAGGTTCCTTTCGCGGTCGCGCGCGTTGACGCGGAGGAGCTCGAGAAGGTTCCGTCGGCCAACCCGCTGGCGGCGCTTTCCGGCAAGGTGGCTGGTTTGAACATCGTTGCGGCTTCCGGCCGCCCTGGCGCGCCTCCTTCGGTGATGCTTCGCGCGCCGACATCTATCGCGACATCGGGGACGGGCGCGAGTCCGCTGTACATCGTCGACGGGGTTGTGCTCAGCGACCAGCTGGCGAACACCGGTGGTGGCGGTCTCGCCAGCATCAACGTCCAGGATATCGCGAGCATCGAAATCGTGAAAGGCGCAGCCGGATCGTCGTTGTATGGCTCGCGCGCGGCACGTGGCGTGATCGCGATCACCACCAAATCCGGAAAGGGGATGGCCGAGGGCATTCGCTTCGGCACTCGCACCGAGTACGGCACCAGCAACATCGAGCACAAGTTCAAGCTCTCCCAGTCGCACGCGTACCGGCTGGACGAGACAGGAACCCGTTTCTGCATAAACGTCACGGGATTCGCCGGCACATCGTGCGCCCGGTCGATCAACTATCAGGCTGAAGTGGCCCGCATCAACAACTATGGCGACGTCTTCGCGCTGTCGCCTGTGGGTTCGTTCCCGGTTGATCCGGGTTCGACTCTGTCGAAGACGACGGCCGGGAACCCCCTCCGCAACGTTTTCGAGAATGAGCGGTGGCCGGGGACCAACTATGACAAGATCGGGCAGTTTGCCGATCCCAAGCCGTTCTGGCAGCAGAACGTCGACATGCGCGGCCGCAGCGGAAACACGTCCTTTTATGCCAGCGCCAACGCATATAACGAAGGCGGGGCCATCAAGTACCTCGACGGTTTCCAGCGTCAGAGCGGGCGCCTGAATCTCGACCACACGAAGGGCGACTGGACGCTCGGTCTTACAAGCTACTTTGCGAAAGACCGCAAGGACGGATTCGTTCAGGAGGATGGCGGCGGAGCCTTTTTCCGGCTGACTCGCCAGATCCCGATTGCGAATCTGGATGCGCGCGACGATTTCGGCCGTCTTTACATCCGGCCGAATCTTGGCGGCGGCGGTACTCAGAACTACAACCCGATGTACTACCTCGAGAATTTCCGGGACATCGCGAACACCTCCCGGTTCCTCGGCAGCGCCAACGCGCAGTGGCGGCCGCTCACGTGGGCGGAGATGGACTTCAACTTCAGCTACGACGGGGCTGATGTCGCGTACCAGCAGTTCCGCGACAAGAATTTCAGATCGACTGCCGGTCCGTCGACCTCCTTCAACCAGGGCACGCTAGTTAAGCGGGCAGAGACTCAGCATCAGTACAACACCGGATCGAACCTCATCCTCCGGAAGACCTTCCTGAGCGATCTCAACACGCGCGCGACCTTCCGCTACGGCTATGAGAATCAGCTGTACGACTATCGCCGCGGCGAAGGTACGACGCTCGCGGCCGTCGGCGTGCCGAACCTGAATAACGTCGGAGCCGATGTTTCCATCACGTCGGGCACCCAGCGCGTGAAGAGTATCGGTTACTTCGGCGGCCTCGACATGGACTGGAAGGACAGGTACGTCGTCGGGGGCCTCGTTCGGCGTGACGGCAGCTCTCTGTTCGGATCGGCGAACAGGTGGAGCACGTGGGCGCGCGGCTCGGTCGCGTGGAGAGTTTCGCAGGAGCCCTGGTGGTTCCTGCCGCAGATGAACGAGCTCAAGCTTCGCGCATCGCGCGGTACAGCGGGCAACCGTCCCGTGTTTGCCGCCCAGTTCGAAACCTACAGCCTGGCGAACGGTGTCCTCGGTGGCGCCGCCACGATCGGTAACAAGGATCTCAAGCCGGAGACGGTACAGGAGACCGAACTTGGCGCCGACGCGGAAATTTTCAATCGCATTGGCCTTGGGTTCACCTGGGCCAGGACCAAGGCGACAGACCAGATACTCGTGGTGCCGCTGGCGACGTTCAATGGTGCATCACAGCAGTATCAGAACGCTGGCCAGCTCGACGGCCAGACGTATGAGGCGTCTGTAAACATACCGGTTCTCATTGGAAAGGATCTCAACTATTCCATCCGTGGCACCTATGACCGGTCGTGGGCGACGATCACCAAGCTGCTCGTGCCGCCGTACACGTTTGGCTCAAGCGCTCAGGGGACGGACAAGCTCTTTTTCGCACGCGAAGGCGAGAAGTATGGCACGTTCTATGGCCGGGTCTTCATGACCAGTTGCGGCCAGCTTCCGATCGCGCTTCAGGCGTCGTGCGGAGCGGGCCAGGATTTCCAGAAGAACAAGGAGGGCTACATCGTCTACGCCGGCGCCGGAAACTCGCCGTCGGACGGTATCACGAAGAACCTCTGGCAGTCCTCGCTATCCAAGAAATCGGGCTACTACACTTCAAAGGCGGGTGGCGAAACCGGAAAGCTGAATCCATCGGTTGACGTGAACTGGGGAATGCCGATGGTGCTCCGGGATTCGACTGGCCAAGCGATCACCTCGCCGCTCGGCAACGCGCTGCCGAAGTATCGTTTCGGAATCGCGCAGACGTTCTCGTTCAAGCGCCTGACGGCGTATGCCCTGATCGACGCGGCCATCGGGCGCAGTGTTTACAATCAGGGACGTGGCTGGGCGCACCTCGACTTCCTGTCCGGCGACCAGGACCAGGCCGGCAAGAACGTCGAAGACGCGAAGCCCCTCGGCTACTACTACCGTGTCGGTCTTCCGGATAACGGTGCCGGAATCGGCGGTTTCTATGACGTGCTTGGCCCGAATTCCAGGTTCGTCGAAGATGCCAGCTACAAGAAGCTTCGCGAGGCCAGCATTGGCTTCCATATCGGGAGCGTCCCCGGCATCAACGGCGATTGGACCGCGTCGGTGGTCGGGCACAATCTCAAGACGTGGACCAAGTACACGGGCTTCGATCCTGAAGTCGGGTTCGGTGCCGTGAGCGGTACTGGCGGGAATCAGGCCAACTCTTCGGGTTCCGCTCTCATCAACGCAGTAGACGCGTTCCAGTTCCCCAACACGCGGACGTTCACATTCTCGCTGTCCACCAGTTTCTAATCAGTCGTGTTGCTGGCGCGGAGGGTTGCCTCCGCGCCAGCAGCAGCTACCGAGGAATACAATGCGAAAGCTGAGTTTTTGGATCGCTCCCATCGCTGCCGGACTGGTTGCGTGCAACAGCGATCTTGTAGTGACGAACCCCAACAACCCTGACGTGAGCCGGGTGCTGGCCCGTCCGGTGGATGTGGAGACTTCGATAGGGAACTCCTACGGCCGGATGCAGCAGGCTGCGTTCGGATTCAACGGTTCGATCACGCCGTCGCTGCTCACGATGTCGTTCGAGAACTCGTCCGACCTCAACAACTGGGGGATGGGACCGCGCAGCTCGATTCCGCGGGTCACCATCGCAAACAATCGCGGGAATCTCTACCAGGACGAAAACCAGACCCAGTTCACGAGCTCTGCGCGCGCTGCGAGGGCGGCCGCCGATGGACTGAACTCCCTCGACAAGCCTGCATTCACTATCGGTTCCGCAGCCGCCGATCAGCGGGCGCGCGCATTCGCCTGGCTGGTGATGGGCGCTGCCAACGGAAACGTTGCATTGGCGTACGATTCGCTGACGGTCGTCACCCCGGTGAACAAGGGGGCGCCTCCAACTCTGATCTCCTACAAGGATGCGATGGCGATAGCGCTGGCCCAGCTCGATACCGCGATCATCATCGCAGGCCAGAGCCCCGGCTTCACGCTACCCAACACGTGGGTGAATGGAAACGGACTCACGTCGGTGCAGGTACAGCAGCTGGCGCGTGGCTGGAGGGCTCGCCTGCGTGCCGGCGTGGCTCGTACTCCAGCCGAGGCTGCGGCAGTCAACTGGGATGCTGTGATCGCGGATGCGGGCGCCGCTTTGGTCGCCGATCTCAAAATAATCACGTCCAATGCGGCCGGCAGTGTCTGGACCGTCGGCGATGCTCAGCATTACACCTATGACACGTGGTCGCAGATGAGCCCGATGATACTCGGCATGGCCGACAGTGCGCGCAATTGCGCACCCGGAGGTGATTGCTATGACGGGTGGCTCGCGACTCCGCTCAACAGCAGGTACCCGTTCCTGATCAAATCGGCGGACCAGCGTCTTCCCTCGGGCGCAACGCGGGATGACCAGCGCGTCAGCTCAGGAGATGGAAACTTCCCCAACCCGCCGCGCACCAACCTGTACTTCCGTAACCGTCGGCCGACAGATCCGGCCGGCGCGGCGTTCAATCTCTCGCAGTACGATTTTTACCGCTTCCAGGAATGGGCCAATACCCGGAACGGCCCGTACCCCTTGATGACGCGCGCTGAAATGGATCTCCTCATGGCAGAGGGCTACATCAGGAAGGGTGACTACGCCAACGCAATGGCCAGGATCAACATTACTCGTGTGGCCAACGGCAAGCTGCCTCAACTCGCGGGCATAACCTCGGCGACCCAACCAATCAGCGCTGCCGGTTCGTGCGTGCCGCGCGTTCCGCAAGGCCCGGCGTTCAACGCGGCAAGCTGCGGGAACATCATGGAGGCGATGAAGTGGGAGAAGCGCCTTGAAACCGCGTTTACTCACTTTGGGGCGTGGTTCTTCGATAGTCGTGGCTGGGGCGATTTGCCGGAAGGCACGCCGCTTCAGTATCCGGTTCCGTTCCAGGAGCTCGACGTGCGTGGGATTCCGTTGTATAACCTCGGCGGCGTTGGCGGTCCTTCCTCGGCGGCTCGTGGTTCCTACGGCTACTGAGGACGGAGTAGTTGGCGGGTTTTCGAGTGTCGCCACTCGCGGGTGCGGTCCGTCACGCTATGCGTGCGACGGGCCGCGCGCTGGCCGTGAACTCCTGCCGAGCGGTTGCGGCGGCGGGAATAGCGAGCATGGCTCTGTGGACATCCGGTTGTTACGCCTACGTTCCGAGAACGACATCGGATGTGAGGCCGAACACGGTGGTCACCGCGGACATCACGGATGTCGGGCGCGTGGCATTGGGCGAACGGGTGGGTGCGGAAGTGATGCGGATCGAAGGCAAGGTAGTTCAGCGGTCCGATACCGCGTTTCGTCTTATGGTTTCAGAAGTGGTCTATCTGAACGGGCTTTCGAATCACTGGCAGGGTCAGGAGGTCAGCCTCCGGACGCAAGACGTAAAGTCAGTGTCGCAGCGCACTTTCTCGACAAGTCGGACGGCGATCATGGTGGGTGCGGTCGTCGCCGGGGCGCTGTTTGCAATTTTCGGTCTCAGTTTTCTCGGTCTTACGAGCGGCGACTCATCCAGGGACAAGCCCGGTGAGCCGCCGCCAGAGTCGTAACACAGATTTTCAACAGAGGAGCGATTTGATGCAATTTTCCCGTGCATTCTTGTTGGGGCTCGCTGTTTCCGCTGTCGCGGCGTGCAGCTCCGATCCTGTTTCGAAGGAAGTAGCGCCTGAGCCGTCTGCCGCGATTCGCTGGGTAAACGCGGTGGCCGATACAGTTCCAATGGACTATAGGATCATCGATTACCCGTCCAATGCCTCCGAACCCAACCTGGCCTTCCAAGCCAACAGCGGGCGCTGGCGGATAGTTCCCGCCGGGTCGCACAAGGTTAAGGCGTTCTTCACCAATACGACTGCGGCCGGCGATGGCGTTTCAATCGTCTCACAGGTGATTGATGAGGCCACGTTCAGCCTCGAGGCGAACAAGAAGTACACGATTCTTCACTACGGTTTCGCCAAGGCCGGAGCGTCGCCTCAACGGCGGTTAATCCTCATCGAGGACGTTGTTCCGACTGTGCCGGCTGGTCAGGTCGCCATCCGCGTGATAAACGCCGCGCCCGCTCTTGGCACGGTGAATGTCTTCACAAACCTTGGAACCGCGGTCGGCGGACCGGCCACAGGTACCGCCGCATTCGCGAACGTTGCCGCAGGAGCTGTAACACAGTGGGTCAATTTCCCAGCGGCGTCCGCGCCCAATACTTACCGGGTGACTGCGACGGCGCCTGGCTCGACCGCCCCGCTCGCCGATGCACTCGCCTCAGTTGGGGCTGCGGCCGTAGCGGCGTCGGCCACGACCGGGGCGCTCGATGCGGTTCCGGGTACCCGGCAGGCTACTTCCGCCATCACGGTCGTGATCTTTGGGCGACGCGTGGCGTACGTTCTTACCACGCCGACGGGTGGAACCAGCGCCGTCGCGGCCACGACGACGGGTGCAGTCGGTATGCTGCCCGATGTATGGCCGACGCGTATCAGTCCCTGATCCCAGGCGGGTAGCGACAAAGAGAACGGCCCGCCTGGTTGCGGGCCGTTCTCTTTTGTGCTCGCGGGCTTTGTGCTCGCGGGCTTCGTGGTATCAGGCTAGATTGTATCATTCCCAGCCGGGAGATCCCAGTGCGCATTGCCGGCGCGCGTGGCGCTTTTTTAGGGGCCTTTATTCTTGCCGGCGCCCCCGGAAAGTCGGACGCGCGGCAGCTGCAGGCCACGAGTTCCGGATTGAGCGGGATCGTTGTTGACTCGCTCGACAGCCCGGTGCAGTACGCGCTCGTCACCGTTGGAAACAGCAACAGACGCGCGACCGCCGACGAAGATGGGCGATTCCGCCTGAGGGGTCTCAGCACCGGAAAGACTCTCTTCCAGGTGCGCCGGATCGGGTACGATCCGGTATTCTTCGAAGTCGAGCTGCCTGAGGCCGCCACTGTCGAAGTGCGGGTGCGGATGCGCGAGACCGTTCGCGATCTGGCACCGGTCGAGATTTCTGACGTCAGGGAGCCCCTTCGCCGCGTCGGGTTCTACGAGCGAATGGCCGCCGGGAACGGTTATTTCATCACCCCCGAATACCTCGAGCGCATACGGCCAGTGCGCGCGTCAGACGCATTCGCAAACATTCCGAATCTCGTCGTGGACAGGCGCGGGAATCGCAGCCGCCTCGTGACAGCCAATTACAGATGCGAGTATGCAGTTGTCATAGACCAGGTGCTTGTAGGCGAACCCGGCTCGCGGGTCCGTACCACCTCGCCCGATGATCTTGTTTCCGCGAACGATCTGTACGCCATCGAGGTTTATCCCAGGAACCGCGGCGTGCCGGCGCGATTTCTCGGTATGTCTCACGAAGATGGTTGTGGGACAGTCGTGATCTGGACCAAGGGAATGATTCCCCGGTAAAGCGCGTCTCAGTTCGCCGCCAGCCGGCGTACGCAGAGCGCGCCCTCTGCTTCGGCAGGGGGCGCGCTTTAGTTTTATGCTGAACCGGGCGCAGGCCGGCGTGTACCCGCAGCCATGGAGAATCCCATCATCGTGAAAGTCCGAAGGAGAGTCTGGGCCGTCCTCGCTGTCGGTCTGATTGCGATGGTCGCTCTGTCTCCGACCGCCTGCTATCTGAGCAGGGGAGCGTGGGAGGAGGGGAAGATTCTCGCGCGACGCCAGCCAATAGCCGAGCTCGTGGCGGACAGGCGGACTGATTCCCTCGTTCGCCGGAAGCTCGCGATCGTCCTCGAAGCGCGGCAGTTTGCACAGGATTCCATTCGGCTCCGGACGAGGAAGAGCTTCACCACCTACTCGAAGCTGGATCGCGACACGCTCGTGCTCGTTCTCTCGGCCGCGTACCGCGACCGGCTCGAGCTGTACACGTGGTGGTTTCCCATTGTGGGCCGCGTCCCGTACAAGGGGTTCTTCGACTTTGGCAATGCCAGGCGGGCGGCGAAATCGTACTACGACGATGGCTATGATGTCGCGCTCAGGCCGTCTGCCGCCTTCAGCACGCTCGGGTTCTTCAACGATCCTCTGACGAGCACGACATTGGCGAGAGACACGCTCGACCTCGTCAACACCGTGATTCACGAGGTGACCCACAACACGTTCTACGCGCCCGGCGAGGCGGCCTTCAACGAATCGTTTGCCAGCTTCGCGGGTGCACGTGGGGCGGCCGCGTTCTTTCGCTCGAGGGGGCAGCCAGAGGCCGCGACGCGCGTGGATGCGGAGTGGGAGGACGAGAAGCTGCTCGGCGATTTCTGGACGCGTCTCGTGAAATCCATCGACTCGGCCTACGCCCGCCATCCGGAGAGCAAGGAGGCGAGAATCGCCGCCCGTGACACTGTCTACGTGAGAGCGAGGCAGGCTCTCGTCAGCGAGATAGGGCCTCAGCTCAGAACCATCGGTCCTTTCTACGTGCAGCGCGTTCCGCTCGACAACGCATCCCTTCTCGCTCGACGGGTGTATGCGAAGGACCTCGACCTGTTCGACCAGGTGTACGCGCGGGAAGGCGCGAACCTGAAACGCACCATCGGCCGGATCATTGCTCTGGCGAAGTCGGACAAGCAAGATCCTTACGCCGCGCTCAGGCGCTGGCTCGGACTGCCCGGCCAAGCGTCACTCCGCTACGGCCAGAGGGCTCACCAACCTATTCACCGCTCGGATGCGCGCCGATGAGCTAGCCTCCGAACCGCCCTCTCAAGAGCGCACGAAGATCCACCATGGGCACCGCCGGCGCTTCCGCCGGCTTCTGCACCTCCTGAGCTCCAAGCGCAATCCGCTCCATCCTGTCCCGCACGCCCCGGTCAATGAACCTCGACAGCTGGTCGAGCGAGTACTCCGACCCGCGCCGGGTCGAATACGCGTTGAGCGGGTACGTCACACTGAGATAGTTCTTCGCGCGGGTCATTGCGACATACATCAGGCGGCGCTCTTCATCAGTCTCTTCGTCGCTGCCGAGGCAGCGTGCGGAAGGGAACCAGCCATCCACCGCCCAGATCAGGAACACTGCGTCCCACTCCTTCCCCTTGGCGGAGTGAGCGGTGCTGAGAACGAGGCAGTCGTCGTCTTCATTTCCAGCGGCTCCAGCCAGGTCCTGCGTCGCCTGAGGCGGCTCCAAGGCAAGCGCCGAAAGAAATGTCGCGCGGTCCGGGTAGCCGGCTGCGATCTGCTGGAGCTGATCGAGGTCGGAGAGGCGGGGCTCGGTCTTGTCGTAGCGCTCGCGGAGGATGTTGTCGTATAACATGCGCACCCGCGCGATCTCGGCGGCTACGATCGCCTCATCGGCAGGTTTGCCGGAGCGGAGCTCTTCCAGAAGCGCCACCAGCGCCGAGTGCGCCGCCCGTGCCCTCGGCGGTGGCACGTATCTCCCGAACGCAGCCGACTCCCACGCCGCGCTCGCCATTGTGTCAATCGCCGAGCGCGCGGTCGCATCGCCGATCCCCGGAAGAAGCAGCAGGATGCGGTACCAGCTCACCTCATCGCGCGGGTTTTCCAGTATCCGCAGGAAAGCGAGCACATCCTTCACGTGTGCGGCTTCGAGAAACTTGAGGCCGCCCCACTTCTCGAACGGGATCTTGCGATTGGTCAGTTCGATCTCGAGATCGGCGGACATGTAGCCGGCGCGGAAGAGCACCGCTATCTCTCTCAGCGGAATTCCCTCCTCGTGCAGCTCGAGGATGCGGTCCACCACGAACTGTGTCTGCTGCTGCTCGTCCTGGGCGGCGACGAGCCACGGCGGCTCCCCGCCTGTTCTCTCGGTCCACAGATTCTTGGTGAACCTCTCCGTGGCGCGGGAGATCAACGTATTCGTCACCTCGAGGATCGGAGGCGTCGAGCGGTAATTCTGCTCCAGCGTCACGACCGTCGCGCCCTCGAACTGCTGAGGAAATCCGAGGATGTTGCGGAAGTTGGCGCCGCGGAACGAGTAAATGCTCTGCGCGTCGTCGCCGACAACGGTGATGTTGTTGTGCGCACGGCACATTCCGCGGAGAATGCGGGCCTGGAGTACGTTCGTGTCCTGATACTCGTCCACCAGTACGTGATCGTAGAGCCCGGAAATTTTCGTGGCCAGCTCCGGCGACGCCTCGAGCATCAGTGCCCAGAAGAGGAGGAGATCGTCGTAGTCCACGAGATTCCGTGCCTGCTTTCGCGCGGTGTAGTCGCCGAAGATCTTCGTGAAGTCCTCGAGATAATCCGTGAACTGGGGATAATCGTCGCGGACGATGTCCTCGATCGAGATGCCGGTGTTGATGTGGCGCGAGTAGACGTAGTGAAGCGTCTCCTTTTTCGGGAAGCGCTTCGATTTCTGCGCGTAGCCGAGCTGCGACCGGGAGAGCTGCATAAGATCGGCGGAATCTCCCTGGTCCATGATCGTAAAGTCCTTCGCGAGTCCGGCCGCGGCGCCAAAGCGGCGCAGCAGGCGGTGCGCGGTGGCGTGAAAGGTCCCGCCGTGCACCTTCTTGCTCGTCGCACCGACAAGCCGCTCGGCGCGCGTGAGCATTTCCTGCGCGGCGCGGCGCGTGAAAGTGAGGAGAAGGATTCTGTCCGGGCGGACACCACGCTTGATCAGGTGGGCAACGCGATAGACGAGCGTTCTCGTTTTGCCTGTGCCGGCGCCGGCGATGATGAGGAGGGGGCCGTCGGGGTGGGTGGCAGCGGCAGCCTGCTCGGGGTTCAGATCGGCCGCGATATCCCTTGGATTGTCAGGCGCGACGACGCGCTCGCGTGCAGGATAGACGCGAGGGACCGGTGCTTCACTCATCGGTCGTAATATAGGCGGGGTGACCGAAAAGGGGCCGAAAGAGGGCAGTTGCCCGGTACCCGTTCCCCGGCACAACGAGCCGTCTTGACGTCATAACGCTATAGCGCCATACTGCCAATATGCCAACAGCCAAACGCGCTACCGTGTACTTCGATGAACGCCTCCATAAAGCGCTGCGACTCAAGGCCGCCGGGCGACGATCACCAATGTCGACTCAGCTCGGATGGACGTCGTGCTGAGCTGACCCGCACGTCGCCAGAGGGAACCTCCAACGGCACGAGCTCGAAGACGCGTCCGAGCATCGATGCGGCAATATCTCCCGCAGCATCGACAGTGCAGGGCGGCGGCTTATCCCGGAACGCCAGCTCCTTCGCGATAGACGTCATCTCTACTCCGACGATTCCGCAAGGAACGATCAGATCGAAGTACGAGAGATCCGTCGTGACGTTGAGTGCGAAGCCATGCCAGGTGACCCAGTCGCGAGTGTGAACGCCGATTGACGCGATCTTGCGGCCGCCGGTCCACACGCCGGTGTACCCCGCGCTCCGCTCTCCCGGAATCCCATATTCACCGATAGTCCTGATGAGCGCCTCTTCAACCGAGCGCAGATACCAGTGCAGATCCTTCCGGTGACGCTTGAGGTCAATGACCGGATAGCCGACGAGCTGACCGGGCCCGTGGAACGTCACGTCGCCGCCACGCTCGACCTCGAACAGCTCGACCCCTTTCGACGCAAGAAACTCAGGGCTCGAGATCATGTTCTTCTGCTTCGACGACCTGCCGAGCGTCACTACGGGCGGATGCTCCACCAGCAGAAGGACGTCCTGAGGGATTGCGCCGCTGATCCTGTCACGCGCAACGGACCTCTGAAGATCCAACGCCTCCGAATAGCCCATGCGCCCGAGACGAACGACCCATACCTCACGCGCGCCGGGCTCACCCATCACAACATCGACCGCGTCAGGCGTGGATCACCTTGCCGAGCGAATCGAGACACGCTTCGGCAATGGCTTCAGAAAGAGTCGGGTGGGCGTGTACGGCAAGGTCAATCTCCTCCACCGTGAACTCGTTCTCTCGTGCGACGACGATCTCGTGCAGGATCTCGGTAGCATGCGAGCCGATGATGTGTGCGCCGAGGATCTCACCGTACTTCGAGTCGCGGATGATCTTCACGAAGCCCTCGGTCTCACCCGACGTGCGCGCGCGGCCGTTGGCGGAGAAAGGGAACTTCCCGACCTTGTAGTCGAGCTTCTTCTCCTTGCACTGCGCCTCGGTGAGTCCAACAGATGCAATTTCCGGATGGCAATACGTCGCGTTGGGAATGTTGCCGTAGTTCACGAGGTGCGGCGTCTGTCCCGCGAGCAGCTCGGCGAGAACGACGCCTTCGCGTGAGCTCTTGTGCGCCAGCATCGGCGGGCCGGCGACGTCGCCGATGGCGTAGATGCCCTTCGTGCTCGTCTCCATCCGCTCGGTGATCCGGATGAAGCCGCGCTCGGTGAGCTGGACGCCGTTCTCCTTGAGCCCGATGTCCTCGACATTTGGCGCGCGGCCGGTCGCGACGAGCACCTGCTCGACCTCGAGGTCCTGCTTCTTCCCGCCGGCGTCTATGGTCATGCTCACCGACGTCTTCCCGATCTTCACGTTGCCGATCTTCGCGCCGGCAATGACGTCTATCTTCCTTTTCCTGAACGCCTTCGTCAGCTCCGCCGAGCAGTCGGCGTCCTCGAGCGGAAGAATGCTTGGCGCAACATCAATCAGCGTCACCATCGTTCCGAACGCATTGAACACGTCGGCGAATTCGCACCCGACCGCGCCGGCGCCGACGATCGCCATCGTCTTCGGCGCTTTCTCGAGGACGAGCACTTCGTCCGACGACAGCACGTTCGTCTTGTTGAGCTCGAGCCCGGCCTGCGGCAGTCCCTTCACGCGCGAGCCGGTGGCGATCACCACTCCCTTCTTCGCGTCGTGTTTTTCTTCCTTGCCGTCGGCCAGCTTCACCGAGACGGAGTTCTTTCCAGCCAGCTTGGCCGTGCCCTTGATGTGCGTGATCTTGTGCTTCCTGAAGAGGAACTCCACGCCCTTCGAGTTCTGAGTGCTCACTCCGCGCGAGCGTTTCATCGCCACGCCGTAGTCGAAGCTCGGCTCGCCGACGTTCACGCCAAACTCGGCTGCCTTCTTCACCTTCTGGGCGAGCGCAGCTGATTCGAGCAACGCCTTGGCGGGAATGCATCCCCAGAGGACGCATGTTCCACCGAGCCCCTCGCGCTCGATCACCGCGACCGACATGCCCAACTGCGCCGAGCGGATGGCGCCGACGTATCCGGCCGGTCCGCCGCCTATGAAGATCACATCGAATGATGCCATTTTCCGTTACCCGTTACCCGTTACCCGTTACCCGTTACCCGTTACCCGTTAGATCACAAGCAGAAGCGGATTCTCGAACAGCCGCTTCACCGACTGGAGGAACCTGGCGCCGGTCGCACCATCTATCACCCGGTGATCGCAGCTCATCGTGACGCGCATTCTTTGCCTCACGACGACCTGTCCGTCCACCACGACCGGCTTTGCTTCGACACCGCCGATGGCGAGGATGCCGGCTTCGGGCGGATTGATGATCGCCGTGAACTGGTCAATGCCGAGCATGCCGAGGTTGGAGACGGAGAACGTCGAGCCGGTGTACTGCGCCGGCATGAGCTTCCGCGCGCGGGCGAGCCCGGCGAGCTGCTTTGCTTCGGCCGAGATCTGTCCGATGGATTTGCGATCCGCATCGAAGATCACCGGTGTGATGAGCCCTTCCGGGATCGCGACCGCCATCGCCACGTGCACGCGGTTGAAGTGGCGAACGTGGTCGCCCATCCAGTGCGCGTTGATCTCCGGGTGATCGGAGAGCGCGTTTGCGACGGCTTTGATGACGATGTCGTTGAAGCTGATCTTGTAATCGTCGCCCAGCTCCTTGAGCTGCGCGCGCATGTCGGCCGCCCTCTCCGCATCCCACTCGGCCGTGAGATAGAACGTTGGCACGGGACCGATGGATTCGGCGAGCCGGCGTGCGAT
Source organism: Gemmatimonadaceae bacterium (assembly GCA_030647905.1). Lineage (NCBI taxonomy): Bacteria > Pseudomonadati > Gemmatimonadota > Gemmatimonadia > Gemmatimonadales > Gemmatimonadaceae > Gemmatimonadaceae bacterium. The sequence continues at coordinate 77,317 of JAUSJA010000034.1, forward strand.
CGTTTTCCGGATCTGCGTGAGCGGAATGTCCTGGTAGTCGCCTTCGCGCGTGATGAATCGCGGAGCGGCTTGGGGTGCGGCGGCAGCGGCGCGCACGGGGCCCGCGGCAACGGCTGTCTCGACATCCTTCTTGATGATGCGACCGCCAGGGCCGGAGCCGCGAACGTTCGACAGCTCGACGCCGCGCTCGGAGGCGAGGCGCCGCGCGAGCGGTGAAGAGCGGGGACGGGAAGAAGAGGACGCAAAGGGAGCAGAGATCACAGAGATTGGAACCGCTCCGAACCCGGATGTGCGCGTCGGTGGCGGCGGAGGCGCGGGCACCTGCGATGGGGCGTCTGTCGCAGCCGGCGCCGTTGCCGGCGCTTCCGGCGACGGCTTTGGAGCAGCCGCGCTCGCTATGATCGCGTCAATGTTCTCGTCGGGTCCAGCGATGACGGCGAGCAGCGTTCCCACCGGCGACGAATCGCCCTCGTTGGCGATGCGCTTCCGTATTACCCCATCGCTGCGGGCAACCAGCTCCATCACCGCCTTGTCGGTCTCGACCTCGGCGAGGACGTCGCCCGATTTCACGGCGTCGCCTTCGTTCTTGAGCCATTTGACGAGGCGCCCTTCCTCCATCGTCGGAGAGAGCGCCTCCATCACAACGTTCGTCGCCATAGATCGTTAGCCGAGGTACATGACTTTTCTGATGGCCGCGATCGCCTTGGGGGCGTCGGCCTTCGCGAGCCTTTCCAGATTCTTCGCGTACGGCATGGGTACGTCTGCCTGGTGGACGCGGAGAACGGGCGCGTCGAGATCGTCGAAGCACTCTCTCTGAATGAAATCCACCACCTGCGCGCCAATGCCGCAGATCTCCCAGCCTTCCTCGAGAACGACCGCGCGATTCGTCTTGCTCACCGACGTCGCGATGGCTTCGACGTCCATCGGTCTCACCGTGCGGAGATCCACCACGTCCACCTTGATGTTCTCCTTCGCCAATGTGTCGGCCACCTGCATCGCCACCAGCGCCATCCTGCCGTGCGCGATGATCGAGCAGTCGCCGCCTTCGCGCTTCAGCTCGGCCTTTCCAATCGGGATGACGAGCTCACCGTCGGGCACTTCGCCCTTGGTGTTGTAGAGCATCTCGCCTTCGAGGAAAACAACCGGGTTGTCGTCACGGATGGCCGCCTTGAGCAGTCCCTTCGCGTCAGCGGGCGTTCCCGGGCAGATGACCTTGAGTCCGGGAATGTGCGCGAGCCAGCTCTCCCACGCCTGCGAATGCTGCGCGGAAAGCTGCAGCGCGGATCCGTTGGGGCCGCGGAATACCATCGGCATGGGAAACTGGCCGCCCGACATGTACAGCATCTTGGCGGCCGCGTTCACGACCTGGTCGAGCGCAAGCAGCGCGAAGTTCCACGTCATGAACTCGATGATCGGCCTCAAGCCGACCATCGCCGCGCCGACACCGATGCCGGCGAAGCCGAGCTCGGTGATCGGAGTGTCCACGATGCGCATCGGTCCGAACTCGTCGAGCAGACCCTTGGAGACCTTGTATGCGCCGTTGTACTGCGCAACTTCCTCGCCCATCAGGAAGACACGCTCGTCGCGGCTAAGCTCTTCGCGGAGCGCCTGCGTCAGCGCCTCGCGGTAGGTAAGTACGGCCATCTCAGCTCGTGGTGTCGACGAGAACGTCGGCGTAAAGGTCTTCCGGTGAAGGCTCGGGACTGGCTTCGGCGAAGTCCCACGCGTCCTGGCAGATTGCCTTGAGCTCCTCGTCCAGCTTCGAGAATTCGCCGTCCGAAAGCTGCCCGGCGACGCGCATGATGTCATGCAGCACGACGATCGGGTCTCGCTTCATGCTCTCCTCCAGCTCTTCCTTCGAGCGATACGTGCCGCTGGCCGCGTCGGACATGGAGTGACCCATGAAGCGGAACGTGCGCATCTCGATGAGCGTTGGCTTGCTCTCCTTGCGCGCCAGCTCCACGGCGCGTCCGATCGCGTCGCGCACGGCGAAGATGTCCTGGGCGTCAACCGACTCACCGGGCATTCTGTACGCGGCGGCGCGGACGTGAACGTCCTCGTTCGCGGTGGAGCGCGAGATCGCGGTGCCCATGCCGTAGCGGTTGTTCTCGATCACGAAAACGGCGGGAAGATTCCACAGCGCAGCCATGTTCAGCGCTTCGTGGAACGAGCCGATGTTCACCGCCGCCTCGCCGAAGAAGCAGACGCATACCTGGTCACCCTTGCGGTACTTGATGGCCCACGCGACTCCGGCTGCGAGCGGGACGTGCGCGCCGACGATGCCGTGTCCGCCGAGGAATCCGAGGCTCTTATCGAAGAGGTGCATCGAACCGCCCTTGCCGTGCGAGCAGCCGTCCCTGCGTCCAAACAGCTCGGCCATGACGGAGCGCGGCTTCATTCCACGCGCCAGCGCCTGCCCGTGATCGCGATAGGACGTCACCACGTAATCGTCGGGGCGAAGCACTGACATCGTGCCGGTGGAGATCGCCTCCTGCCCGATGTAGAGGTGGCAGAATCCGCCGATCTTGCCGAGGGCGTACGCTTCGGCGGCCCGCTCCTCGAACCGGCGCTGCAGCAACATCGAGCGGAGCAGCTCCTTTCGGAACGCCGCCTCGTCGGTGGCGGCAGACGCCGCCTTGTTCTCTTCGTCAGCCATTACCTGCCTGGATTTGCGAGTCTGTTCGCGGCGAATGGTTTCGGTCATACGCCGGCGGCCTGCACCTGCTCCCACGCGTGATAGCTCGACCGCACCAGCGGCGCCGATTCGACGTGGCGGAAGCCCATCTCCATCCCCGCCTCGTACAGATGGCGGAATTCAACTGGCGTGTAGTAGCGATCGAGGGCGATGTGATTGTCGCTCGGACGCAGGTACTGGCCAATCGTCAGGAGGTCCACGTCCACCTTGCGAAGATCGCGCATGACGAGGAGGACCTCCTCGATGGTCTCACCCATGCCGAGAATGATTCCGGTCTTGGTCGGAATGTCGGGCGCGATGCGCTTGGCCGTCCGGAAGATATCCATGACGCGCGGATACCGTCCGCCCGGTCGTGCCTTCTTGTAAAGGCGAGGGACGGTCTCGGTGTTGTGATTGTAGATTTCGGGCTCTGCCTCGAGCACGGTGCGGATGCTGTCCTCGTTGCCCTGGAAGTCCGGCACCAGCACTTCGACGGAGCAGCCCGGTACCCGCGCATGGATCTGCCTGATGGTTTCGGCGAATATGTACGCGCCAAAATCGGGCAGGTCGTCACGGTCCACCGAGGTGATGACGGCGTGCTGGAGCTGCATCTGGGCGATGGCTTCGGCGACGCGATCGGGCTCCGAGATGTCGTACTTCGGGGGCCTGCCGTGCGCGACCGCGCAGTACGCGCAGTTCCGGGTGCAGACGTCGCCGAGGATCATGAACGCGGCTGTGCCGTGCTCCCAGCATTCGCCGACGTTGGGGCAGTGCGCCTCCTCGCATACCGAATGGAGGTCCAGCTCGCGCATCATGTGCTTGAGCCGCAGGTAGTTGGGTCCGCCCGGAGCCTTCACCTTGAGCCACGACGGCTTGCGCTGGGGAAGGGGCTCGACGCGATGGCGACCCATGATCTGGTATAGCACTTCGCTCATTTGTCCGGGGGAATCTATCCTAAAAGCGCCCTGGGCGAAATTGAGACAGATCGTGTCGGGCGGCCTGGCCGGTCACGATCTCCGCGACGGTTTCTCCCGTGAGCGGTGCGAGGAGGATTCCGTTGCGGGAATGACCGCACGCATAGACGATCTGAGGATGATCGGGATCCGGTCCGAGGATCGGCAGCATGTCGGGCGTGACAGGGCGAAGGCCCGCCCAGCCGGCCATCATCGGAGCGATGCTCAGGGCGGGGGCGATCTCTTCGGCGGCGGAGCGGACCTTGGCGATTCCTTCGGATGTTGTCTCGGAGACGAAGCCGACATTCTCCATGGTGCTCCCGGCGATGGTCGTTCCTGACGCTCGTGGGACAAGGTAGCCGCGCGGTCCGTACGTGACGTGCCTTAGCCCGACCGACGCAAACGACACCAGCTGGCCGCGAGATGGCGCGACAACGTGAAGCGCGGGCGCGCCTTCGATCGCCGCTCCCCATGCGCCTGGTGCGAGAACCACATGCTCTCCCTCGAGAATCTCGCCGGATGCCAATTCCGCCGAAGCGGAGGATGCGCTGCCTGACACGCGGAGCACGGCCCCTGTCAGGCGCCTGATGAGAGGTGTCCTGTTCACGAGTTCCGAGAGCGCGGCAACGAGAAGCACGTTGTCCACGGATCCGTCGTCCGGATTCAGCACCGCGCCAAGCGCATGCCCGAGAGCGGGCTCCATTTCCGCGAGCTCGGACCGCTCGAGCCACTGGCTGTGTGGCGCGGCCGTCCCGCGGAGGCCGCGAACTCCTTTCTCACTCAGCGCGACCTGGAGTATGCCGAGCCGGTTGAGCGGCACGCGCATGCCCGTGGCATCGGCGAGCGACTCGAGGAAGCCGGGATAGAAATCCCTTGCCGCGATCGCGAAGCGATGCGCGGGACCCGTCGCCCGCTCGACGGACGGGGCGAGCATTCCGGCCGCGGCGGCGGAGGCCTGGCCGCTCCGCAGCTCGCCGACGAGGATGACAGTTCGGCCGCGCCGCGCGATTGCGGTGGCGGCGCACAGTCCGATCACCCCCGCGCCGACGACGACGGTATCAGCGGTTTGCGTCATCCTCGTGCGTCCCTTGTCCGGGCCGTCATCGCCCGAGCGTTTGCGCCTGGGCTGTCGCGGGAATGTACGATCTCAGGTACAAATTGAGTGAGCCAAACGACAGCCGCGACTTGATCTGAAGAAGCATCCGCGCAGGATCGTCGGACAGCCACACCTCGGCCTTTCCGTTCTCGGAGAAAATGCCCCGCGTCTTGATGATCGGCTGCAGGACGATGGCGTTGTACGTCCCCGCGGGGACCGTCACGCGCTCCTTGCGCAGCACGCGGATGCGGACCGGATTGCGGTCAGGCATGAAGTACCGGTTGAAGTCGTACGTCCGGCCGACGACGAGAGGAACGGTCCGTACGAAATAGAGGAAAGCCGCTTCGTCGAGCGGTTCGGCGACTGTCCTGAGCGTCCTGCTTCCCTTGCGCGTGCGCTCGACGTAAAGCCCTCGCTCCGGCATGATCTCGAAGGTGTGCTCACGCTCCCGCGTGCCTTCCTCGATCTGCCTGATGAAAAGCAGCGAGTTGAGAGTGCGTGTGTCGATCCAGCTTTCGTAGACGTCGTTTACGCGGTAGAAGAACGCTCCGCCGTGCACGGTGAACGAGGTATGCCACGTATCCCGGCCGCGCACCGACTCGACGCCGATTACCTCGAGAGCCGAGCTTCCGACGCGCACGCCGCCGAAGCGGACGTCGAACGTGGATTTTTCTCCCGCGCCGAACGGAACGCTCACGCCCTCGGGCGCCACCGAGCGAAGGCCGGCCCGCGCGCCATCATGCTGGCGCACCGAGGTCCGTCCACCCGGCGTATCATATCCCGTGGTGAAGAGGGCGAGTCCGAGAGTGACCGCCCTGATCGCCGGCGAGATCACGAGGTTGCCCGCTCTCGCGGCTTGGATGCCCGGGGAGCTGTCTCCGTGGGCGGCGCCTGGAGCGGCGGTGCGATCCGGCTTCCGCGAACCGTGCGGCCGAAGCGATACAGCGCCATGGCGTCGGCGAGGGGGCGGATCCGGCTTGCCCTGACCCTCAGATCGTAGCGCGGCTCGAGCGTCACCCGCTCGACGCGGCGCGCGAGGGGCACCGTGCCGAGCAGCATCTGGATGTTGGCTGCCCATCCGTCGCCCGAGGTGATCGGCTTGTCGGGGGATGCTTTGAGCAGATCACGGATGAGTGAGATCCGGAACAGCCGGTAAGACGCGAAGGGATCGGTGATTCCGTCAATGCCGATTGAGAACCGAAGCGCCCATGGAGCCAGACGGCGGAGGCGTCGCACCTCGACCGGCTCGCGCGCGGCTGCGCGCTCGCCGATGACGATGTCCGCCCCTCCCTCGAATCGTTTGACGAGCTCGGGAAGGTGCTCGGGCTGATCGGTGAAGTCGCCCTGCATCACGATCATGGCATCGCGGCGGGGGTAGCGGGTGCGGCGGCTGGCCTCACGCGCCAGCGTGTCAATGGCGTGGCCGTATCCCCTTCTCGTCTCGCCTCGAAGTACGGTGAGCGGCGCGACCTCGGCGTAGGGTGCCAGCGTCTCCGCGGTCCCGTCAGTGCTGCCGTCGTCGTACACGAGGATCTCATACTCGCGCGAATAGCCCTGGAACACCTTGCGGATGCGCCAGAGCAGTACGCCGATCGTCGGTCCTTCGTTGTATGCGGGAATGCAGATGTAGAGCAAAGCGCGCCTATGGCCTTCAAATAGATGTGTCGTCGCAAGATAGACGAACACTTCAGATAAACGCTACCCTGAAAGAACGTCCTGATACACCGCTTCCGTCCCTTGGATCATTGCCGCCGCGTCGAACTTTTTCGCGCGCGTGCGCGCGCCTCCCGATAGCCGTGCGCGAAGAGCGGGATCCTCGATCAGACGGGCGACCGTCGCCGCGAAGGCCCTATTATCCCCGGCCCGGACCAGGAAGCCGCTCACGCCGTCCTCGATGACCTCGGGCAATCCTCCCGTGGCAAAGGCGACAGGGGGGATTCCCAGCGCCATTGCGTCAATCACCGCTGTGCCGAGCCCCTCCGCCTTCGATGGATGCCACAGGACGTCGACGCCAGCGATGGCCGGCGCGATGTCCGAAACAAATCCCGCTGAATATGCCGGCACACCCCCAATGACTGTGGGGCCGCCGGCGCTTCCCCCCATCAGCACGAGTCTCGTGCGGTCGCGTGTGGCGACAGGAAGCGCAGACGTGATCGCGGCGAGCGAATCAATCCCTTTTTCGGCCGTCATCGCGCCTACCACGCCACAGATGACCGCATCCGCCGGCCAGCCAAGCTCGGTGCGCCAGTCCCTCGGCGCGATGCCTTCCACGGGCAGGAGGATGCCCGAGTGGACTACGTCAATCCGCGCCGGGTCGATGCCGGACGCCACCATCGCGTGGCGCACCGCGTTGGAGATGGCGATGAACCTCGTGACGCGCTCACCGTACTTGAGCCCGATCGAGCGCGGCGGGAAGGGAACGCGTCGCGTGACGATGAGAGGAATCCGCGGATGCCCGATCAGCGCGAAGAGGGCGAGCGCGTGTGACCGTGCGTCGTGGGCGTGCACCATGTCTACGTTCCACGCGCGCATTCGCGCCCTGATCCGGCGGGCGGCGGCAACGTCCCAGTCGGCGCGCATCGCGACAGTCGCGACGGCGAGTCCGGCGGCACGCGCGCGCTGCACAAGCGGTGACTCCGGAGCGCCGATGAGGAAGGGCTCATGCCCTCGATCCCTGAGACCCAGCGCGAGGAGGAGCACCTGCCTCTGACCGCCGCGCCAGCTCATTCCGGAATCGAGGTGGAGAACCCGAAGCCGCTTCACTCTCCGGCTAGTCGGTCGGCGAAGGTCCGGAACAGACCCCTGTCCCATGGCTCCGGCGAGTCGTTCATCTCCTCGGGGTGCCACTGAACGGCCATTACCCACCAGCCGCTCGAATCCGATTCCACGCCTTCGATGACGCCGTCGGGAGCACGCGCCGTGATGCGAAGTCCTGGCGCGACGTCGCGGATGCTCTGGTGGTGAAGCGAGTTGACGCTGATGCTCGTCGCCCCGATTGCGTGCGCGATGAGTGATCCTCTCTCGATGACGACGTCATGAACGCGCGACGCTCGCTCGTCCTGCGGATTATGCTCCAGAGCGCCGGGTACCTCCGACGGAATGTCCTGGATCAGCGTGCCTCCGAGAGCGACATTCAGTACCTGCGGGCCGCGGCAGATCGCGAGCACCGGCTTTCCGAGCTCCCTGGCGGCGAGGATCAGGGCGATCTCGGTTCTGTCCCTGGCGGCGTTGGGTTCGCCCGATTTCGGAGCCCGGGGTTGTCCATAGAGCGCCGGATCTACATCTTCGCCCCCGGTGAGAAGGAGCCCATCTACTCGCGAGAGTATTGCGCGGGCCGCGTCTCCATTACCGAGCGGCGGAACGACGAGTGGTATGAGCCCTGCACTCTCGAGAGCGGTGACATAGGCGCTGTTGAGCCGCACGCGATGAGCTCCCCCGAGGCTGGTGTCGGAGGTTGCCGAAACGGCGACTACGGGCGCTGTGCGAACGGACCGGCGCGGACGAGCGTCGGGAACACTTTTCGCGGTTGCGGATAACAAGTTGAGATCTCTCGGGTTCGGATTTCTGATACTACCGGCGGCACTTGCGTCACCCGCCATCCTTCTGGCTCAAAGTCTGGAAGGGAGGCCGGTGCCCTGCAAGGGCCAGATCATCAGCCGCATCGAAGTCAGCGCGCGTCCTCCCTTCGAGGCGAAGGGCTCGGCATTCCAGCGGCGACTCGTACGCCAGATCACCGACCTCCACGCGACAACCAATCCCGAAGTCATTTCGCGGTTCCTCGCGCTCAGGCCGGGGACGGCGTGCACGGAGCTGAGGCGTCTCGAATCGGAGCGCATTCTGCGGGCGCAGCCGTACCTGGCCGACGCTACGGTGACCGCGTTCCGGGATGACGCCGGCGGAGTCTATCTCTCCGTCATGACGGTGGACGAAATCTCGATTGTAGTTGGCGGCGGAGGCTCGGCAGCGGTTCCGTATGTCCGCAGCTTCCGCCTCGGCGAAGAAAACCTGATGGGCGAAGCGAAGTCGGTCATCGCGTCGTGGCGGTACAGCGAGAACTTCCGCGACAACTTCGCGGCGCGGATCATCGATTATCAGTTCCTCGGCCGGCCGTACCACATGATACTGGAAGGCTCGCGCAACGAGCTCGGCGGCGGATGGGGGTTCGAGGCCAGCCATCCATTTCTCACCGACCTGCAGCGCGTATCGTGGCGCACGACCGCGGGCTCCCGCGAGGATTACCGATATTTTCGCCGCGCCGGCTTCGCAGCGCCGGCCGTTCAGCTCCAGCGCTCATACGCCGACATCGGCGGCGTTGCGCGCATCGGTCCGCCGGGGAAGCTGGCGCTGCTCGGGGCGTCGTTCTCGTATGAGGACGAGATGCCGGGGTCGTTTCCGACGATGATCGGAAGCGGAACGACGGAGCGCGACACCACGCAGGCGCTGGTGAATCGGTATGACCGCCGCCGCGTAACGCGCGTGAATGCTCTGGCCGGCATTCGCAATGTCCAGTATCTGCGCGTGACCGGATTCGAGTCGCTGGATGGAACGCAGGACATTCGAAAAGGCTTCGAGCTGGCAACGCTGGTCGGGCGCGGAATGCAGATGCTTGGAGGCACTGAGAAGGATCTTTTCGCGTCGGCGAATCTCTACGCCGGCGCGGGAAGCCCGCTGGCATTCGCGGCGGCGGAGGGCACGATCGAAGGACGGCGCGGGGACGGGACGAGGGAGTGGGACGGAGTGTTGGCGAGCGGGCGGCTGGCGGGCTACATGAAGCCCGCCCCGAGGCATACGGTGATGACCAGTCTCGAGCTGAGCGGGGGCTGGAGGCAGCGCATTCCGTTCCAGCTTACGCTTGCCGACAAGGATGGCGGTCCGCGCGGTTATCGCGATTCGTGGCTCGCCGGCGGCCAGCGCGCTGTGCTTCGCGTGGAGGACCGGATATTCCTCGGTCACGCCAAGCTGTTCGCGTCCCTCGGAATCGCGCCATTCATTGACTTCGCCAAGCTCTACGCCGGTGACGTCCCGTTCGGCGTGAACAGCGGCGTCAACACCTCTGTCGGGATCTCGCTGCTCGCTTCAGTGCCGCCGCGATCGCAGCGGATGTGGCGGCTCGACCTGGCTTATCCTCTCAATCGCGACAGCGGAGCGAAGTTCCGGATCCGCCTGCTCAGCCGCGACTTCTCGTCCATCTTCTGGAGAGAGCCGCGCGACGTGCAGCGGAATCGAGAGCGGTCGATTCCGACGAGCATCTTCAACTGGCCGTAGCGCGCGGTTCGCCCCGCGGCCTCAGTGACTGGCCGCGGAGCTGTCTCTCATCATCCGGCGAATCGGAATGGACATCAGGCCCAGCACCGCTGCGGCGATGAAGAGCGACATTGCGGTGCGCTGGAAGAGCGCCGGCATTTCCTTGAGATTTTCCGGATCGACGTGTCCGCCCACGATCCCGGCGATGAGGTTGCCCAGTGCCGCGGCCATGAACCACACGCCCATCATCTGACCCACGAACCTGCGCGGAGCGAGCTTGGTCATCGAGCTCAGTCCCACGGGGCTCAGAGAAAGCTCGCCGATGGTCTGCAGGAAGTAACTCGCGGTCAGCCACAGCATCGAGACGCGCACCACTGTGCCGCCCGAGATCACACGATTCGCGGCCGCGACCATGACCAGAAAGGCGAGTCCGGCGAAGAACAGTCCGAACGCGAACTTGGCCGGGCTCGACGGATCCTTGCCGCGACGGCCAAGGGCCACCCACACGGCCGCAAAAACGGGAGCGAGCAGGATCACGAACAGCGAGTTCGCTGCCTGGAGCCAGAGCGTGGGCACTTCCCAGCCGAATACCATTCGATCGGTGAAGTCGCGCGCGAAAAGGTTGAGCGAAGTAGGCGCCTGCTCGAACGCGGACCAGAAGATCGTCGCGAACACGAACAGCACGATGATCACTCCGACGCGCTTCTTTTCGTCTCCCGAGAGTCCCGCAAACAGGAACAGGTACAGGAAATACAGAACCGCCATGGCGAGCATGACGTTCCTCATCTGCTTCGCGACGGCCACTGGGTTGATCGTGAACACGCCGAGCATCGCCATTGCGACGACGAGGACGATGACTCCGAACATTCCAACCGCGATCTGCTTCACGCGCGTCTGCTCGGCGGGATTTCCGGTTGGCTCCGTCCCCAGAGGTCCGAGGGTATCGCCCGCACGGATGCGGAACGTGATGAGACCCGCCAGCATGCCCACGCCGGCCGCTCCGAAGCCCCAGTGCCAGCCCACCCGCTCGCCGAGAAATCCGGTGATCAGCGGAGCGATGAGCGCACCGACGTTGATTCCCATGTAGAAGATCGAGAATCCGGCGTCGCGCCTCGATCCTCCTTCAGGATACAAATCACCGACGATCGCGGAGATGTTCGGCTTGAGAAGACCCGTGCCGAGGACGATGAAGATGAGCCCGAGGAAGAACGCCCGGTGGGCGAACACGGTGGACAGCGCGATGCACAGATGCCCGAGCGCGATCAGGATTCCGCCGTACCATATCGCACGCCTGAGGCCGAGCCACCGGTCGGCGATCCAGCCGCCTGGCAGCGATGCGAGGTACACGCACGCGGCGTAAATGCCGACGATGGACGACGCCGCCTGCCTTTCGAAGCCAAAACCGCCGTTGATCAGGGCGGCGGTCATGAACAGCACCAGGAGAGGGCGTATCCCGTAGTACGAGAAACGCTCCCACATCTCGGTGAAGAAGAGCGTCGAGAGACCGCGGGGCTGTCCGAAGAAGCCGCGATCGCCCGTCCAGCGCTCCAGTCCCGAAGGAGGCACGTCGGCGGCGACGGCAGCGGCCTGTGTCTGGTCGAACACTGATTTGTCTGGCGTCATCGTGATGTGCCGGCTTGAGGGGCGTCGGTTGATTGTCGCGAAAGCTGCTCCACGACGGGAAAATATCGCTTCGGGGGATTCACGCCACCCGCTTTCACCTGCTCGTCCCACGAAATGACCGTGGGTGGCTGCTTGATACACGCCGCAAAGTGCCCCGGTGCCTTTTCTTCGAGCGGAGGATTGATTCGCGAGCAAGCTGCGTCCTTCGCCGGATGATGGCACCGCGGATGAAACACGCATCCTGACGGAGGTGACGCCGGGGACGGCACGTCTCCCTCGAGGAGAATCCGCTTCTTTTCGAGCCTGGGATCGGCGACGGGCACCGCCGACAACAGCGCCTGCGTATAAGGCATCGTCGGCTGCCGATACAGATCTTCCGCCTTCGCGATCTCGACGATCTTGCCGAGGTACATGACGGCCACGCGGTCGGACATGTGCTTTACCACCGACAGGTCGTGAGCGATGAAGAGGTACGTCAGGCCGCGCTCCTTCTGCAGGTCGCTGAGCAGGTTGATCACCTGCGCCTGCACGGACACGTCGAGCGCCGATACGGGCTCGTCGCAGACGATGAACCGCGGCTCGACGGCGAGCGCGCGCGCGATGCCGATGCGCTGTCGCTGGCCGCCGGAGAATTCGTGCGGATATAGCGTCGCGTACTCCGCTCTCAGTCCGACTTCGTCGAGCAGCCGCCTCACGCGCGCGTCGGCCTCGGCGCCCTCGGCGAGATGATGAATCGTGATGCCCTCGCGGATCGCTGCGCCGACAGTCATGCGCGGGTTGAGCGACGACACGGGATCCTGGAAGATGATCTGCATCTCCCGCCTCACCGCGCGCAGTTCCGCCGGTCCCATCGCCAGCACGTCGCGGCCGGCGAACTTCACCTCGCCCGACGTTGGCTCGATGAGGCGGAGGATTGCGCGCCCCGTCGTCGTCTTGCCACATCCCGACTCACCGACGAGGGAGAGCGTCTCACCAGGCGCGATGTCGAACGACACGTCGTGCACGGCACGTACTTCTCCCACCTTGCGCGCGAACACGCCGCGGGTGATCGGGAAAACCTTGCGAAGGTTCCTTACCGAGAGGAGCGGCTCCGTCAAAGCGTCGCCCCCGCCTGTTCGACCAGCGGAAGATGCGGATGCGCGCGCCTCTCGGGCTCCACCGCGAGATGACAGCGCGAAGTGTGTCCTTCCGAGATCCGATACAGCGGGGGATGCTCGCTCTCGCATCGCCCCCACGCGTATGGACAGCGATCGCGGAAGCGGCAGCCAGTCGGCCATGCGGTTGGAGACGGAACCGTTCCCGGAATCACGTTGAGGCGCGCTCTCGACTCCGACATCTGCGGCATCGCGTTCATCAATCCTTCGGTGTACGGATGATGCGCGGCGCTGAAGAGGGCGTCCACGCTCGCTTCTTCCACGATCTCGCCTCCATACATCACGAGCACTCGCGTCGCCGTCTCGGCGATGACGCCGAGGTCGTGGGTGATCATGAGTATCGAAGTGCCGAGACGTTTCTGCAGATCGGTGAGCAGCTCGAGGATCTGCGCCTGAATGGTGACGTCGAGCGCGGTCGTCGGCTCGTCGGCGATGACGAGGGCGGGCGTCATCATCAGCGCCATGGCGATGAGCACGCGCTGGCGCATTCCGCCGGAAAGCTGATGCGGATATTGTTTTGCGCGCTCCCCGGGCGACGGGATGCCGGTGAGCGCGAGCATCTCGACCGCGCGGTTCCACGCGTCGCGTCTCGACCCCGTCCCGTGCACGCGCGCCACCTCGGCGACCTGGTCGCCGACGGTGAACACGGGATTCAGCGCCGACATCGGCTCCTGGAAGATCATCGAGATGCGATTGCCGCGAATATTCCGCATCTCGGCGTCGCCGAGCGTCACGAGATCCTGTCCTTCGAACATGATGCGGCTGCCTTCCTCGATCCGGCCCGGCGGCTGGATGAGGCGGAGAATGGAAAGGGCAGTGACCGACTTGCCGCAGCCGGATTCTCCGACGATTCCCACCGTCTCGCCCGCGTTCACCACGAACGACACGCCGTCCACCGATCGCGCGATCGCGGAAGGCATGTGGAACCAGGTGCGCAGGTTTTCGACCGAGAGCAGCGGATGAGTCATCCCATCACCGATTGCCGCGGCTGAAGCGCGCGGAGCAGCGCGTCACCGAGGACGTTGAACGCCATCACCGTCAGCACGATCGCCAGCCCCGGGAAAAGCGAGATCCACCAATGGGCGGCGATCTGATCCGATCCGTCCTGAATCATGTTTCCCCAGCTCGGCGTCGGCTGTCTGACTCCGATGCCGAGATAGGAAAGACCGGCCTCCAAAACTATCACGTGGCCGATGCCGAGAGTCGCCGCGACGACGACCGGCGTGACCACGTTGGGCAACACATGGCGCATGAAAATGCGGGTTCGCGTAGCGCCGAGCGCTCTCGCGGAAGCGACGAAATCCTGCGTCTTCAACGCAAGAACCTGACCTCTCACGAGGCGTGCCACGCCGTACCAGCCTGTGACGCCGAGTATCAGCACGAATCCGGCAAGAGGGATGTCCCGCCATGCGGCGAAGACGGCGATGAGAAGCAACAGCCGCGGAATCGAGAGCAGCGCATCGAGAACGCGCTCGAGCGCCGATGCCGCCAGTCCCTCGGAGTAACCAGCGGCCGCGCCGTACGCCGTGCCGAGCGTCACGCTCACCAGCGTTGCGAACAGCGCGACCGAGAGCGACAGCCGCCCACCGTATAACAGCCGGCTCATCACGTCGCGGCTGAATGGATCAGTGCCCATTGGATGCGCGATTGATGGCGGTCTGCTCTGCAGGCCGATGATGTCTGGTTGGGCGCTCGGATCGTAAGACGCGGCGACTGGAGCGAAGAGACATGGCAGAGCGATGCACACGAGGAGCACGGCGGCGAAGAACGCCGACCTGTCGCGAGCAAGCCAGCGGCGGCCGGCGCGCGATACGCTCGAATACAGAAGCGGCGTGTCAGAGTTCATCGCGCATCCGCGGATCGAGCCAGCGATAGAGGACATCGGCGATAATGCTGCCGATGACGACGAACACGCTGGCCAGGATCACCGACGCGACGAGAAGCGGATAGTCGCGACTCTGAATTGCGTTGACGATGAGCAGCCCCATCCCCGGCCACGAGAAAACCTTCTCCACGAACACGGCACCGGTGAGGAGTGCTGGAAACGCCACGCCAAGGAGCGTGATCACCGGCAGCAGCGCATTCCGCAGGACATGCCGGTTGATCACCGCGCTCTCGGGGACCCCCTTGGCTCGCGCGGTCGTCACGTAATCCGACGGGATCGCGTCGAGGAGCGCTGCGCGCTGATGCCTCGCGATCAGCGGGAAGTACAGCAATGTCAGCGTCAGCGCGGGCAGCACGAGATGTTCGAGACGGTCCAGCAACCGCGCCCCCGTGCCGAGCATGTCGTACATCACCGGATCCGCCGCTCCGCCAATCGGGAAGATCGGAATCCAGTACGCGAAGGCCACGAGAATGATGAGCGCGAGCCAGAAATCCGGCACCGAGAAGAACGTCAGCGAGAGGCCGCCGAGGATGCGGTCGGCCGCGCCGCCGCGCCGCCGCACCTGCGTCACGGCCGCGCCGACACCAGCGGCGAATCCTCCGATGAGTCCCGCCGCCATCAGCAGCAACGTGTTCGGAAGCGCGTCTCCGAGCGCGCTGACGACAGGCCGCTGCAGCGAGAAGGAAAAGCCGAGATCGCCGCGGAAGACGCTCACCACGTATCTCGCGTATTGCTCGGTGAGCGGCCGGTCCAGGCCATACGCGCGTCTCCAGCTTGCACGCACGGCATCGCTGATGGACGGATTGTCCATGGACGCGCTGAATGGATCGCCGGGAGCGGCGTGGATGAGAAGGAAGACGATAGTGGCGACGAGACCGACTACTACCAGTCCCTGCGCGATGCGGCGGGCGAGAAAGACCCCCACTCGCTAACGGGCCGGGGCGGCGTGGTCGCGGGCGATCCTCTTGTCCGCTGGAATCGTCCACTCGGCGATGTTGGCCCACCACGCGTCGGGCCTGAGGCCAGTCATGACTATGCGCTTGTGCACGGCGACGATGCGCTTCGGCTCGGCGAGCCATATCGCCGGCGCGTCATCTATGATCGCCTGGTAGGCGGAAGTGAAATGCGCGCGCCTCGAGCCGAAGGAACCTGCGGACAGCGCACTGTCCACCTGCGCGTCGAACGCGGGGTTTTCGTAGGACCCGTAGTTGCTGCCACTCGTCGCCCGGGATCCCGGCGTGCCCCAGGTCTGCCTGATCCCCCCGGGGCTCGCCTCGACGTGCCATCCCCCGACCACCGCGTCGAAATCGCGTCGCGTCTCCCGGTCTATGAACGCGGCGAAATCGAGCTGTTCGATGTTGACCTTCACGCCGATCTGGCGGAGCTGTTCCTGAGCCAGCACCGCCATTGTGTTGCGCGCCTTGCTCGACCCCGGCACGGCAAGATTGAATTTCAGCTTCGTTCCGCTCCGGTCGCGGACGCCATCGCCGTCGGAGTCCTTCCATCCGAGCGAGTCGAGCGTTTTGCGCGCGGCGTCGGGGGAGAACGGAAGCTGCCGCAACGTCGTATCAGTCGTCGGATACGCACGAACCGTCGGTCCGATCGCGACTGAAGCGAGCGAATCGTACGCGTTCTGCACGATGCGGCGGCGGTCGAGCGCCCTGGTGAGCGCGCGTCGCAGCTCACGATCGCCGAACAACGAATGCGGCCGCGAGCGGCGCTTCGGATCCCGCAGATTGAACTGGATAAAATTGTAGTCGAGGCCCGGCGTGAGCTCGGCGCGCAGGCTTGTGTCCCTGGCGAGCTCGGCCAGACTGGTCGCGGGAACCTGCTCGAGCATGTCGGCCTCGCCTCCGAGGACGCGGGTCAGAGCCGCATTGAAATCGGGCGCGATCGTCATGATCACGCGATCCAGGCCCGGCCGACCGCGGTAATTGGTCGTGTCCGCGGCGAGCTGAATGGACTGTCCGGCACTCCACCGGACGAACCTGAACCGTCCGGTGCCTATCGGTGCGCGAGCGATGGCGGACGTCCGCAGCGCGGTGCCCCGTACACCCTCGAGCGCGTGCGCGGGAAGAATGGACATCGTGTTGACGGCGTCGTAGAACTGCATCGGCGACCGCGCGTGGAACCAGAATGCGGCGGTCACGCTGTCCGGCGTGGTGACCGAGTCAATGCTCGCGATGGACGCGGCGAACGGTGAGCCGGTCGTCGAATCGGAATAGAGATGGTACGTGAACCGCACGTCGCCGGATCGGACCGGCACGCCATCATGCCACCGCGCGGACGAATCGAGATGGAACGCGATGGACATCGAGTCGTTCGCCCACGTCCAGCTCTTCGCGAGGCGCGGCCGGAATCCAGCGTCGCCTACGGTATTCATCGAATCGCCGATCTCGGCCAGCCGGTCGTACACGAGATCTCCGATGATCTTGCTCGGCACCGTCGAGGAGAGGGGCGGGAGCAGGGACTCGGGATCCCCGCCGACGGAGATGACGAGCGTGCCGCCCGCGTTGTCCGCCCGATCGCGCGAGTTCCCGCTGCAGGCGCCGACCGCGAAGAGGAGCACCGGGATTGCCAGTGCCTGCCGCATAGCGCTCATTCTTCCGGCGTCACGCGGGCTGGTTCAGCGGCGGCTGATGGATGCGACGTGCGGGAAATTGATGCCACAGGAGCACAAAGTTGTGCCCTTATCTGCGCCACGTCCACAGTTCGTTTTCGAATTGCCTCATACGCCGGGAGGTCGCGTCGCGAACCGCGGCGCGGTCAGCGTGGCCGCCGGCGGTGCTTCGCTCGCGCTCACGCCGAGCCGAACCAGCCCGTCGAGAAGGATCCTGTTGATCGCGGCGCTCGATCTCATCCATGTCGTAGCGGCCGCGGGCGGCCTGGTTGCGTCCGAGCGACAGCGTTGGCCGTTCCCAGCAGAAGACGGAACGAGCAGCAGCCGCCACCTGGGGGAAGTACGCTGGTCTGTCATGGCATGTTAAATTGACACCACTATGGCAACGACAATCAAGCACGTGGACAGCGCCCTGGCGATGCCCGAATCATTCGTGCCGCGGCACATCGGGCCCGGCGCAGAAGACATAGAGAAGATGGTCGCGGCGACCGGGTTCCGGTCGCTCGACGAGCTGATAGATGCGACGATCCCTGAGGAGATCAGGGCGCGGAAGAGTCTCGCGCTCCCGACGGGAATCGCCGAGCATGAAGTGCTCGCCGAGTTCCGGGCGATGGCGGCGCGAAATCGCGTGTACCGCTCCTTCATCGGAATGGGCTATGCCGATTGCGTGACGCCTCCCGTCATTCAGAGGAATATCATCGAGAATCCGGCCTGGTACACCGCGTACACGCCCTACCAGGCGGAGATCGCGCAGGGACGGCTCGAGGCGCTGCTCAACTTCCAGACGATGGTGATGGATCTCACCGCGATGCAGATCGCGAACGCGTCGCTGCTGGATGAAGGCACCGCCGCCGCCGAAGCGATGACGATGAGCTACGGCATTCGAGGAAAGGAAGGGAAGGAGGTCTTCTTCGTTTCCGATCTCTGCCATCCGCAGACAATTGACGTCGTGCGCACGCGCGCGTCGGTGCGCGGCATCACGGTGAAGGTCGGCGACCACCGCACCGACGCCATCGGCGGCGACGTGTTCGGAGTGCTCCTTCAATACCCGGCCACTGATGGCGCCGTGCTCGATTATCGCGAGCTGTGCGAGGCCGCGCACGCCGCCGGAGCGCTCGTCACAGTCGCGGCAGACCTTCTCTCGCTCACGCTGCTCGTCCCGCCCGGCGAGTGGGGCGCCGACGTCGTCGTCGGCAACTCGCAGCGGCTGGGAGTGCCTCTCGGCTACGGCGGACCGCACGCGGCGTTCTTCGCGACGCGCGACGAGTTCAGGCGCCATATCCCCGGCCGCATCATCGGCGTCTCACGCGACGCCGACGGCCACATGGCATTGCGGATGGCGCTGCAGACGCGCGAGCAGCACATCCGCCGCGAAAAGGCCACGAGCAACGTCTGCACCGCGCAGGTGCTGCTGGCGGTTGTCGCGAGCATGTACGGAGTCTATCACGGACCCGACGGGCTTCGCCGCATCGCGTCGCGGATTCACCAGTTTGCGGTGGTGCTCGCCGAGGGGCTGCGGAAGCTCGGCTTCGAGATTGCGCACGACGAATACTTCGATACGATCCGCGTCGAGCTCGGCGCGAAGACTTCGGCGGAGGTCATCGCCGCCGCAGCGGAGCGCAGGATAAACCTGCGGGCGATTGGCGCCAGCGCCGTCTGCATCGCACTCGACGAGACCGTGAGCGAGGGCGATCTCGCCAATCTGTTCGCCGTGTTCGGAGGCGGGCCGGATCTGGCGCCGTCTTCCATCGCGGCGACTGCCGACACGCGCTACGACGAGAGATTCAAGCGCACGACCCCGTTCATGCGGCATGACGTGTTCAACACACACCGGTCCGAGACCGAGCTGCTGCGCTACATGTACAAGCTCGAGAGCCGCGACTTGTCGCTCGTACATTCCATGATCCCGCTCGGCTCGTGCACGATGAAGCTGAACGCGACGGCGGAGATGATGCCGATCACGTGGCCGGGATTCTCCAGGCTGCATCCATTCGCGCCGCTGGATCAGACCGAGGGATACCAGCAGCTGTTCGAGGAACTCGAGTCCGCTCTGGCGGAGATCACCGGGTTTGCGGCGGTGTCGCTTCAGCCGAACGCCGGCTCGCAGGGCGAGTACGCGGGTCTGCTCACGATTCACGGCTACCATCAGTCGTGCGGCGAAAGCCATCGCGACGTGTGCCTCATACCGCAGTCGGCTCACGGCACCAATCCCGCGAGCGCGGTGATGGCCGGAAACAAGGTCGTGGTGGTGAAGACGGACGAGCGCGGCAACATCGACATCGCCGATCTTCGCGCGAAGGCGGAAGCGCATCGCGATGATCTCGCGGCGCTGATGGTGACGTATCCTTCCACTCACGGCGTGTTCGAGGAAGGGATCGCCGAGATCTGCAGGATCGTCCACGAGTTCGGCGGCCAGGTGTATATGGACGGCGCCAACATGAACGCGATGGTGGGTCTGTGTCGCCCCGCCGACATCGGCGCCGACGTGTGCCACCTCAACCTGCACAAGACTTTCTGCATTCCACACGGCGGCGGCGGACCGGGCATGGGCCCGATCGGAGTCGCACCGCATCTCGTGCCGTTTCTTCCGGGCCACGCGGTCATTCCGCAGCCCGGTCGAGACGCGGCCGGCGCCGTATCGGCGGCGCCCTGGGGAAGCTCGAGCATCCTGCCCATCTCCTACGCCTACATAAGGCTGATGGGAGGCGATGGGCTGACGGAGGCAACGAAGATCGCGATTCTCAACGCCAACTACATCGCGCGGCGTCTCGAGCCCCATTTTCCGGTGCTCTACAAGGGCACGCACGGTACGGTCGCGCACGAATGCATCATAGATACGCGAATCGTGAAGGCGGCGAGCGGGGTGGAAGTGGAGGACATCGCGAAGCGGCTGATGGACTACGGATTCCACGCGCCGACCGTGTCGTTCCCGGTTGCGGGGACGCTGATGATCGAGCCGACGGAAAGCGAATCGCTCGCCGAGCTCGACCGTTTCTGCGACGCATTGATCTCGATCCGCGATGAGATCCGTGACATCGAGACGGGGAACGCGGATCCGAAGGACAACGTTTTGAAGAACGCTCCCCACACCCTCGCGCGGGTCACGGCCAATGCGTGGTCGCACCCGTACAGCCGGGAGAAGGCGGCGTTTCCGGCGAAGTGGAGCAGGGACTCCAAGTTCTGGCCGGCGGTGGCTCGCATCGAGTCTGCCTATGGCGACCGGAACCTGATCTGTTCGTGTCCCCCGACCGACGCTTATGCCGAGGCGCCAATATTGAGCGTTGCGGCGGAGTAAACGAACGGTAATTTTGCTGACCTGAGAGCTGACCCCTTTTCTGGCCAGGTCTCAGGCACGCGGCCGATACCGCTTGCGCATCTCTCCACAATGCAGCAAACGGAGCGGGTATGAACAAGGCGGAAATGCTGGAAGCGCTGCAGCGTCAGACGAAGCTGCGGCCGACGCATGTGAAACGCGTAGTGGACGCGATCTTCGATCCTCAAGACGGCGTCATCTCCAGACAGGTCAGGCGGGGCGGGAAAGTGACGATCGCCGGATTCGGAACATTCGACCGGCGAAGTCACAAGGCTCGCGAGGTCAACAGCGTGTTCACCGGACGGACCGTGAAAGTGAAGGCGCGCAAGATCCCCGGATTCAGGGCCGGAGTGAGCTTCAAGAAAGCGATGAGATAGAAACAGGGGCGACGCGTGATAACGTCGCCCCTGTTTCATTGCCAAAGCCCCGCGGGTGCTACCCCACGTGCGCTCCATAGGCAGCCGCATCCATCAGGCCCTCCACGGCTGAAGGATCCTCCGCGCGAATCCTGATCATCCAGCCCGCGCCGTACGGATCTCCGTTCACCAGGGCGGGCTCCTGATCGAGCCGCGGATTCACTTCGATCACTTCTCCCGCCACCGGCGAGAAAAGCTCGGATACCGCCTTCACCGCTTCGATAGTTCCGAACACGTCGTGCTTGCCGAGCTTCGTTCCAACAGCGGGAAGCTCGACGTAGACGACGTCGCCCAGCTCGCCCTGCGCATAGTCCGTGATGCCGACCTCGACCACTCCATCGGCAGTCGTGCGAACGTACTCGTGCTCTTCCGTATACTTCAGGTCGTCCGGAATGTTCGCCACTCTACACCTCGTATTGTGAAGCTTCGCCCGGGCGGCGAAGCGAACGCGACGCCCGTCTGCCGGGCGCCCCGAATTATATCAGCGAATGCTTGCCGTATCGAGCGACGACACCCGGTCACCTCCGATCGCGTTCCACACGCGATCCACCTCGGCCTCGAGATCCTGGAGCGATCCGGAGTTCTCGATGACGTAGTCCGCGCGCGCGCGCTTGAGGTCCGCTGGCATCTGCGAGGCGATCATCTGCATCGCTTCGGCCTCATCAATGCCGCGGTCGCGCACGATGCGCTCGAGTCGCACGGAACGTGGCGCGTCCACGAGAATGATCGCGTCGAACTCCTTCGCCAGGTGACGCTCGAACAGAAGGGGAATCACGCACACCACGAGCCGGTCGCCGCGAGCACGCGCGGCCGCCACTTCCCGGGCGTGAAGGCGCGCGATCTCAGGGTGAACGATGCCGTTCAGTGCATCGAGATCCGTCTGATCCTGAAATACGACGTGGCGGAGTGCAGCGCGATCGAGGTTGCCGCCGGCATCAAGAATGTCCTTGCCCCATTTCGCAACGATAGCGTCGAGAGCCGGGCTGCCCCTGGAGACCGCATCGCGCGCGAGAACGTCGGCGTCGATGATGGTCGCTCCCCGCTCAGCGAGCATGTTCGCGGCGACGGATTTTCCGCTCGCGATATTTCCTGTCAGGCCGATTAGTCGCATCGAATTGGGGGTGAGTGGCGACACCAAGCTACAGACTTTCGCCATCCGGTACACAAGGAATGTGCCGTTCGTTCCTGATTCTGACGTTTACCGGGCTTTCAGGAGCGCGTCGCATCCTTCGGCGCGGCTGGCGCGACGACTAGAGCAGCGAAGCCTGGCTTGCGTCCTTGCGCGGAGCCGAGAAGCACATCCGGCAGCGAGCTTCATACGACTCGGTGCCACCAACCATGATGGTCGGCGAGTCGTACGGTGCCGGTTGACCACCAATGAGCCTCTGGTTTCGGCTTGCAGGCCCACCGCAAAGCACGCAGATGGCGTGCAGCTTGTCTACCACTTCGGCGATCGCCATCAGCGCCGGCATCGGGCCGAACGGCTCTCCGCGAAAATCGGTATCGGTTCCGGCGACGATCACTCTGCGTCCGCGGCCCGCGAGTGAAGTCACCAGCGGAATCACACCGTTGTCCAGAAACTGCGCTTCATCTATGGCAATGACATGCGCCATCGGATCTATCTGAAGCGCGATCTGAGCAGCCGAGTCGGCGGGAGTGGCTTCGACAGTGCGACCGTCGTGGCTGGAGATGCTGTAGATGCCGGCGTAGCGCGCGTCCAGATGCGACTTGAACACCTGCACGCGCTTTCTCGCGATGATCGCGCGCCGCACGCGCCTGATCAGCTCCTCACTCTTCCCGCTGAACATGACGCCGGCGACGACTTCTATCCAGCCGCCGGTCTGGTGGAACGACTGGCTCATGAACGATCGCGCCGGGGAGGACGTGGTGAGCTATCGCGCGGCGGACGGCGTTCGCCGCGTCCCGAAGGTGCCGGCCGTCCGGAGCCGCCGTCGCGCGGGCCGCGCGAATCGCTAAATCCGCGTCCCGGCGGGCGCCGCTCGAAATCAGGCCGACCTGCGGGTGCGCGTGCGCCGGTTTCCTGCTGCGCCTTGTGTTCCTCCTTGGCCGCCTTCCGCAACGTGCGCTCCCTTTCGAGAATCCGGAGCGCGGCAGCGGCTATCTCGATGCCGTCATACCGCTCGAGCAGCGGCTCCAGCGCGAGCACTTCGCGCGACGCTACCCCCGACTCGAGGATCCCGCTCAGCTCGCGCCGCATAGCGATGTCGCGATCGCGCGCCGCGTTCCCTGGCGACGAAAGCGCGAACGGCTTGACGTCACCCCCGGCGGTTCGCTTCAGCGCTGCCAGCTCGCGCGGGTCGGTCAGCGCGACGATGGAGACCGGGGTGGCTTTGGCCGCCGCCGCGATCATTGATCTGGAGGTTGGTGCCTCGTAGAAAATCACCGCGTGAGTCGAAGGCTCGATCTCGCCGCGAGTGACACGCACGGATGCCGAGTCTGAACCGTAGCCAAGCAGGCGCAGAGTCTTCGATACTTCGCGCTCGGCGTCGTCGTCGGCGACGATGATCGCGGCGGATGGCGGATCCATGTCATCGAGCAGACGGCGCAACCCGGTCGCGCGGGAAGTTGCCGTCACGGTTACGTATTGAAGGGAGACAGGCTCCTCCTCCGCTTCGATGGGCACATCGCGGTGGGCTCGCCGCAGGTATCTCTCCGCGAACGCGTTCACGCGGCCTTCCGCGCGACTGGCGACGACGATGCGCGCGGCGTCCTTCGGCAGCTCGCTCATCACCGCTTCGAGGGCTTCGATGTCTTCCGGGTCGCCGGCCAGGATCTCGTCGGCCCATGCGAGCACGACAGCCTTCACCGATTCGAGCTTGATGTGACTGCTTCGCACCAGATCCCGGAGATCGCGCGGCGAGCCCGCCGCGGCGAGCACCGGACGTCCGGCCATCAGCCTGCCGGCACGCCGCGCACTGGTCACTGGGAGCAGCTCGATACCGGCGTGCCCGGTCATCCGGAGGACAGCTTCCGCCAAAGCCACGGCCGTCTCGGGATCGGCGGTGATGACGAGCACCTGCGTCGAGCCCGCGGCAGGGTCCACACGCTCCAGCGGCCCGGTGAGAAAGCTCGGCACTGAGGCCATGGACCGCGGCAGGGTATGGACGACATTCTGGCTGCGACCCGGGCCGCGCTCTTCTCTTTCTTCCGGTTCCACCTTTCATGCTCCTGGATGCGACATGGCGCAGCTTCCGCCGCGCCGATACTGTTATTATCCGTCTGACGGCGGTAGTGGCCGCCCAAACAAAACATAGCACCATCAAGGCGGCATCGCCCCCGGCGGACCGCCACCTGCCGACCTCTTCGAGAAGCCCGATGATCACCGCCATCGTCCTCATCAAAGCGGAGCCCAGCTCCATTCCACAATGCGCGACCCGGCTGGCGGGAATCGAGGGCGTGTCCCAGGTCTACTCCGTGTCCGGCGAGTGGGACCTGGTCGCTATGGTCGAGGTGACGGACTATGAAGGTGTCGCGACGGTCGTCACGGAGCACATTACGAAGGTGCCCGGTCTCCGGAGCACTCAGACGCTCACCGCATTCCGGGCTTACTCGAAGAAGGATCTGGAGCAGGCGTGGGACATCGGGCTGGAGTGAGCGGTCAGACGGGTAACGGCGAAGAGGGACGCGGCTGGCCAGCATCTGCCCATGAGGCGAGACGGTTCATACTCGACCGGCTTCCCGGAGCCAGCCCTGTAGAAGGCCTTCCGAGCGACGGAGACCGCTACGGCCGCGGCGGCGATCCGCCGGTTCTCGTCACGCCTGACCTCGTCGAGGGACCATCGTTTCGCGCCCTTCATGTCGCCGATCCTCGCAGTGTGCGCGGGCAGTCCGGCTTCGCCGCATTTCTGGATGGAGCGCAGGATCTTCGCGTCGTCAATCAGGTCGCCGGAGTGCCTATCGTATGGGCGACGGTCTCCGCCGCGATTCGCGCGCGCGTCAATCGGCGGCTCGTTTCATGGAGCGGCCGCGCTCCCATCGTCAGTGGGAGGTATTACATCCCCTTCCGGTACGTTGACGGATTGCGTGACGAACTGAAGAATCATTCGCAGGTGGTGGACACGGCTTTCGAAGACGCGGCGGGTGCGTTCCCATCGCGGCATCCGGCCGCACTGATGGAAGCGGCCGTGCAGCGCGTTCAACAGGACAGAGAGCGTATCGAGCAGGAGCTCGCGGAGTCGTGGTGCGCGTCTGGTGAACGCGTTCTGTACGTTGACGGCAGCATCACCGCAAGCGTGATCGTCTCCGCATCCGATGCGGCCGTCGGCGTTATCAAGAGTCACCGCCGTCTGTACGCTGAAGGTGATGCGTTCCGCGTTCTCGTCGGGCTCGCAGCTGGTGAGCGATCGTCGATATTCCGCGTGGCGCCGCGGTCCCGTCACGCAGTCGCGAGCTGGTACGTGCGCGTGCGCGCCGCAACGGGACGTGACGCTTTGTTCGGGCTGGTGCGCGTCGAGGCGGCGCTAAGCGCGGACATTTCCCCCCGCGCCGACGAAATCTCGCGCTGGATCATCGCCGAGGGCGCACCACTCGCGCTGCCCGACGGGCGCTGGGACAAGATGGCTTACGGAATCAGGGGCACCGAGGAATTTCTGCGAGCGATCTCGTGACGGAACCGCTGGGACGTGTAGTAGCGACGGAGAGAAAGCCCAACACGCCGCACGAGTTTCACTTCTGGACGTCGCTCGACTGCCCCGTCGGCATCGGGACGATCGTGCGCGTTGACGGTTCGCATCCCGTTGACGGACAGATTCCGCGCATCTACGGCGTGGTTGTGGAAGGCTTCAGCTACACCGATCTCCAGACGCCGATGCACGATGTCCTCGGCCACGATGGATCGCCGGCCACCGCCGGCCTCGCCGTCACCGAGCGCGCGGAGATCCGCCTGTACACCGCGGCAGTCCTCCGCCAGATCCCCGAGGAGCCGCTGCAACCGGTTCCGATGGGCGAGGTATTCCTCGCCGCCGGGGAGGACGTCGCGGTCGCGCTGCGCATGGACGGCTACCTGAAGGAAGGCGCCAATACCGGAATTCCGGTCGGAGTGTATCGCGCCGGCGCGACGGATTCGGTCATCTATCTCGACGCCGATTTCCTGCTCGGTCCCGAGGCCGCGCATCTCAACATCTCCGGCATGTCGGGCCTCGCCACCAAGACGAGCGCGGTCGAGTGGCTGCTCGCATCGGTGTTTGCGCATTTCCCGGAGAGCAAGGGCTCGATCGCTGCGGTGTGCTTCAACGTGAAGGGTCCGGATCTCTGCTACATAGACTTGCCGGCGGGACGCCTCGAGGACTCCGACAAGGCGCTTTACGAGAAGATGGGAGTCGAGCCGCGCCCGTTCGACAACGTGACCTACTTCGCCCCGTACACCGCCAAGGGATTCACGCTCAACACTCTTCGCTCGAACGAGGCGCTGCTGCACAACGTGAAACCGCTGACCTGGGGGCTGCGCGAAGTCCTCCAGTACGCGGAAGTGCTGCTCAACAAGGACGACATAGACGCGAAGGCCGACGCACTCATTGACTTCATCACCGAGCGGGTGGTGGATCGGAAGATGGAGAAGGAGGGACCGCTCTCGCGCGACCACACGGTACAGTCCTTCGCCGATCTCGAGGCATGGTTCCGCGACCTTCTGCAAGGCATGGAGCGCGCGAACGCGGAGTCGTGGCGCACGCACCACGTCGCGACCATCCGCAAGGTGCGGAACCGCCTGACCAACATTTCCACCCGCTGCGCCGGCCTCGTAACCGACACTGGTGACGTGAGCGACCTTCCGTTCGGGAGCTTCGAGGACCGCGCGGTGTATGTAGTGGACGTCGCGTCGCTCGAGGAGGACGCGCAGGACCTCATCTTCGCGCGCATCGTCTCCCGGCTTCGCGAGCACCTCGAGCGGCGCGATCTCGGGGTGAAGCATCTGATCGTCTTCGTGGACGAGCTCAACAAGTATGCGCCGGGCGACGGGCAGGACACATACGTTCGCAAGATGCTGCTCGACATCTCTGAGCGCGGCCGGTACCTCGGCCTCGTGCTCTTCAGCGCGCAGCAGTTCCGCTCGCAGGTTCACCGGCGCGTTGTCGGCAACTCGGGCACCGCGCTTTACGGTCGCATGGATTCGGACGAGCTCGCAGCGCCGGTTTATTCGGTGCTCAGCCCGTCCATCCGCACCAAGCTGGCGACGCTCGAGAAAGGGCAGTTGATGGTTCGTCACCCGCATTTCACACAACCGATTTTCGTTCGTTTCCCGCGGCCCGCGGTGATGCTGGGTCGCGATGGTGCCGAGCGCTATCCGCAGGCGAGCGACGTGACACTGGAATCGGCGCTGTACCGGTCGCTTCGCACGCTCGATCCCGACATTTCAATTTCGTGGGTCAAGGACCTCGTTTCGCTCTACGACGAAGAGGAGCTGCTGCGGGCGCGGAATGCGACGCTGCTCGAGAAGCCGTCGAACGTGCGCTCGTATTTCGAGAAGAGATTGCGTCGCATTGTTCCGTCGGAGCCGTCCAACGGCTCGTCGCGCAACGTTCCCACGCCGCTCAAGCCGCTGCCTATCGGTGACCCGTATGAGGTCTAGGGCGATGACGATTGCGTCGGCTGCTCTGGTGTTCTCCGCTTGCCCTCCGCTGTACGCTCAGCCGGTGCTGCTCCAGATCCGGCCGCGCGTCGGCGATACGCTCGCCGTGCGTCTGAATCAGACGGTGGAACTGACGGGCACGCCGACGGGCTGCGGCGTGGAAGAGCCGTTGTCGCGCCGAAACACGAAACCGGCCGAGCATCCACGTCCGTGCTCAGAAATCGCCCGCCGGATGACGACCGTCATGGAAGTCTTCAGCCGCGCCATCGTGCGGCGCACATCGAGTGAAGGGGCGATTATTCTCGCGGTGACCGATTCGATTCGTACATCTACCAGCGCCGGCGGCAAAGGAGGCACGCCCGTCCGGGTCAAGGGAGGCGACGATACGATTGAGCTTCGCGTGTCCACCGACGGCGGGGTGGAGGTGATAGATGCCGAAGCGAGCGACGAGCTCCGCGCCATTTTCGGGCAGATGCCTGCGACCCTCTCGCGCAAGCCGGTCGCTGCCGGAGAGAAGTGGATGCGGCAGATGCGCATCCCGATCGTCGGCGAGCCGGGCGCGTCCGGACTGGTGCGTGCCACGTTCCGGCTCGACTCGCTCGGACGAAACGGCGACATGGCGTACATCTCCATGCGCGGCACGCTCTCGCATGACCATCGCGACGGAAGCGATTCCGAGCTGAGCGGATGGATGTCCGGCTCGATGCAGCTCGACCGCCGGCTCGCCTGGATCACCGAGACGCGCGCGACGATAGACGTCACGTCCATGGTTCGGCCGACGGCCGGCGGAAAGCCGATGCGCGTGCGGACGAAGGTTACGCAGCTGCTGAGAGCGGGGCCGGCGCGATGAAGCTCGTACATCTCTCCGATCTGCACCTCGGATTCCGGCAGTACCAGCGCCAGACTCAGACGGGCATCAATCAGCGGGAAGCCGATGTCGCGGCTGCATTCCGCCAGGCGGTAAACAAGATCATCGAGATCGCGCCCGACGTGATCGTGATCGGCGGCGATGTGTTTCACACGGTGCGGCCGTCCAACCCGGCGATCCTTCACGCGTATTCGCAATTCTCGCGTCTCGTTCAGATGCTTCCCGATGCCGACATCGTGATGGTCGAAGGGAATCACGATCATCCGCGGACCGCCGAGACAGGCCACATCATCCGGCTGTTCAGCTCGCTCGGGATCACAGTCGTGGACACCAGAGAGGATCGAGTGAAGCTTCGCGGCGGCGAGATCTCCATTCTTGCGGTTCCCGCGCTGATCCGTCCGCAACCCAGATTCGATCCCGATCCCGCCGCGCGGTACAACGTCCTCCTCATTCACGACGAGGTAGAGGGCGTCATCCAGCGCTTCGGCTCTCTGGCGGAGCGTCCGGGCGGTGATCTCACGCTCGATGAGATCCATCCCGAGCGCTGGGATTACGTGGCTCTCGGGCACTACCACGTCTACCATCAGGTCGCGCCGAACGCCTACTACTCCGGCTCTCTCGAATACACCAGCACCAATGTCTGGGGCGAGGTGGACGAGGAGATCGAAAAAAAAGTCAGCGGCAAGGGCTTCATCGAGTGGGACCTGGCCACGGGCGCGCACAGATTTCATTCCATTGAACTCGCGCGGCGCGTCGTTGATCTTCCGCAGATTCAGGGCGCGGGTATGACCGCGGCGCAGCTCAGCGAGGCAATCTGTGCGACTGTGGACGCCTGCGAGGGCGGCATCGACGACAGGGTCGTGCGGCTGATCGTGCGCGACGTGCCTCGCCATATCCTCCGCGACCTCGACCACCGCAAGATCCGCGAATTCAAGCGGCGTGCGCTGCATTTCCTGCTGGACGCGCGCCGGCCCCAGCCGGTCCGGATCGAGGCAAGCGGCGCGCCGGGCAGACGCGCCTCGCTCGCCGACACGGTGCGCGCGATGCTCGAGTCGCGCGACGTCACGCCGGGAATCGATCGAAAGTCCCTCGTCGAGCTCGGGCTGCACTACCTCGAAGAAGCGGACCGTCTGGCTCCCGCCATCAGCGGAGACGACGCTTGAAGCTTCTCGCTCTGCGGCTCACGAATTTCCGTCAGCACGTCTCGACCGCTATCAGGTTCGAGTCGGGCTTGACGGGAATCATCGGGCCGAACGGCGCGGGCAAGACGACGATCCTCGAGGCGATCGCGTTCGCGCTCTACGCGTGGGGCCGCTCCACGCGGGAGCAGATGCTCTCGCTCACGGCCACGGGTCGCCAGGCGATGAGCGTGGAGCTGGAGTTCGAGCTGGGACGCCATCGTTATCGCGTCGTCAGGGGCCGCACGAACGCCGAGCTTTATCTCGACGGGGACGACGCACCGATCGCCACCTCGTCCACCGCCGTCACTGACCGGCTCCAGCGACTGCTCGGCATGTCGCGCGACGAATTCTTCCGCACGTATTTCACCGGCCAGAAAGAGCTCGCGCTCATGGCCGCACTGGCGGCGTCGGAGCGTGCGCGATTCCTCTCGAAGGTCCTCGGCTACGAGAAGCTGCGACTCGCCCAGGACATGATCGGCGAGCGGCGCCGCATGCTGAGCGCCGAGATCACGGGACTGAGAGCGGGAATGCCCGATCCCGAGTCGGTCGAGCGCGCGATTCTCGAGGCGACGGAGCGCGTAGGCCACGCTACCGCTGCCGCGCAGAGTGCCGATCATCGCTACACGCTCGCCAGGGGAACGCTCAGCATGATCGCTCCCCGGTGGGAGCTGGCGCAGCAGAATCGCGACAAGGTGCAGGCCATATCGTCCGACATCGCGGCCAACGAGCGCGAGGAGAGCTCGCTCCGGCAGAACATGGAAAGAGTCGCGGCCGAGTTGGCGATGGTGGCCGAGTCGCGGGCGGAGCTGGCGCGGCTGCAGCGCTCGCTGGAGCCCCTCGGCGAGCTCCGCGCGGAGCTCTCGATTCTCGACGAGATGTATCGCGAAGAGGGAAGGCGAAAGACGCTCGTCGAGGGTGAGCACGCTTTACGGGAAGAGCTGGACCGCCTGCGAGCGCGTCACACGGTCATCGAGCGGGCGCCTTCGCAGGAAGAGGAAGTGACGCTCGAGCTTGAGAAGAAGCGCGCCGAGCTGGAGGATGCGCAAGGCGAGCTCGAGGCGAGGCGCACCGAATGGGTGCGCGACCGGCAGGACGCGGACACGAAGCTGCGCGATCTGCGCAAGCAGTACCTCGAGATCCAGGAGCAGCGCGAGCGCGTCATCAGCCTCGGCGCCGACGGGGCGTGTCCCACCTGCAGCCGCACGCTGGGGGAGAATCTCCAGACCGTCGTCGAGCATCTCACCGAGACGAGCGAGACGCTGCGCGTGGACGGCGCCTACTACCGGAGCAGGTTCGAGCAGTTGTCGGAGATGCCGGCGAACGTCCGCGAGCTTGACGAGCGGCGCCGCACGCTGACGGCGGAGACCGCAGCCCTCGAACGCAAGCTCGCGCGCGTTCAGCTCGCCGTGCAGGAGCTGACTGGAGTCGTGCGCGACATCGCCGCCAAGGAGAGACGCATGGAGCAGATGCGACGCGACATCTCGGTAATCACGCGCGGATTCGACGCTGCACGATACGATTTCGTGAAGACCGAGATAGCCAACCTCGCTCCGCTCGGCGATCGCGCGGCCGGTCTCAGCGCGCTGCTCGAGCGCGAGCCGCTGCTGCTGGGGCAGAGGAGCGAATACTCGGCGTCACTTTCCTCGGTGGAGTCGCTTCTCGGAACTCTTCGCGTGAGGCATCGTCAGATGTCGTTCGCCGCGGCGGACTTCGATCGGTTGAAGGCCGATTACGACCGCTGCTTTGGCGGGGCGCGAGCGGCAGAGCTCGAAGCCCACACCGCCGCGGGCAACCTGAGAAATGCGCGCGAGGCGGTGGAGAGAGCGGTCGCTTCGGGAGAGGCGTCGAGAGCCATCCAGGCGACAGTGACGCAGCGGGAAGGCGAGCGGCGCCTGCACGAAGAGCTGGACCGCGCGTTCAACGAGATGCGCGCGCAGCTCAACGCGCAGCTCAGGCCCGAGCTCTCCGAGCTCGCGACGACGTTCCTGCGCGAGCTCATGGACTCGCGCACGGCGGAGATCGAGCTCGACGAAAAATACAATATCACGGTCCTCGAGGACGGAATCGCCAAGCCCGTCCTCTCCGGCGGCGAAGAGGATCTCGCCAACCTCGTTCTGCGTCTTGCGGTGTCACAGATGATCGCCGAGCGGTCGGGCCAGTCATTTTCTCTCCTGATCCTCGACGAGATATTCGGCTCACTGGACGAGTCGCGCCGGTTCAACGTCCTGGAATTGCTGCGCGCACTCGGCGACAGGTTCGAGCAGGTGATTCTCATCACCCACATCGAAACGGTGCGCGACGGGCTCGACCAGGTGATATCGGTGCGCTACGACCCCTCCATCGCCGCCTCGGTCGTGGATCAGAGCGCCGGCGCGGGAAGCGCCGTGTCGGGCGATCGCGATGCGGGGCTCGAGCTCGAGCCGGCAGGAGCCGCCTGATGGCCGTCGCGCGCACGTGGCGCCAGCCGCGCCAGCCGAGCGGCCCGCAACAGATTCGCGATGCGGACATTCCCGCGTTGAACGAGGTGTTCAGCGAAGCGTTCACCGACCGCTACCGTCGCGACGGAATGGCGGGGGTGCGCGTGCCGCATCTGAATCCGCCGGTGTGGCGATTCGCCATCGCTGACGCCGGCTCCGGCGCGATGCTGTGGCGCGACGAGAGCGGCAACGTGATCGCGTTCAACGTCGCGCATCTCTCGGGCGCAGAAGCGTGGATGGGCCCGCTCGCCGTGCATCCGAACCACCAGGGTCATGGGCTTGGGAAGACTGTCGTCAGCGCCGGGATCGAACTGCTCAGGTCGAGCGGCGCGAAAGTCATCGGCCTCGAGACGATGCCGCGCACGATGGACAACATCGGCTTCTATTCGTCGCTCGGCATGAATCCCGGTTTCCTGACGCTGACGGTAACCGTGGACGGAGTCTTCTCGGCGCCCATGACGGGACGAATCAGAGCGATGCGGCTGGGAAGTCTCGCGCCGGATGATTTCGATCAGGCCGTGCGAGCGTGCAGAGAGCTCACCGACTCGATCCTGCCGGGCTACGATTTCTCGCGCGAGATCAGTCTCACCGAAGAGCTCGCGCTCGGCGACACCCTCATGCTCCAGGATGGAGACAAGCTCGCCGGATTCGCGCTGTGTCATTCCGTTCCGCTGGTGGAAGGCCGTGTGCGGGAGGAGCTCCGCGTACTCAAGCTGGTTGCCCGCGGCGACGACGACTTCGACGTGCTCGTCACGGCACTCTCCGATCACGCGCGCCGGAGCGGCACACGCCGTGTCGCGGTGAGGGTGCAGGGACAGTATTCGGGAGCATACCGGCGACTCATGCGCCGGGGCGCTCGCGTGCGATGGTCGGATCTCCGGATGACGCTTGACGGTTTTGCCGAGCCACAGCCCGGGCAGGGAATCGTTCTGTCGAACTGGGAGATCTGAGCGCGCTCCCGCGCGCTAGTGCCGGAAGAGCGAGCGCAGCGCCGAGCCGACCGTGATCTTGCGCAGGTACAGCAGCTCTTCGGGCGCGAACGGAGTCGGCTCTATGCCGAGCTCGTGCTGCAGGTCGTTGTGCTCGATGACATTGTCGAGATCGAGCAGGTCGAGGAGTGCTGTCGTCACGGGCGGATGCGGAAGGATGCGCTGCGCCGCGGCGACGAGCGGGCGCAGCATCGCGACGGGCATGCCGACAAGCAGCCGCGATGCGTTCATCGCGACGAGGATGCGCTCGGTCATCTGACGGAGCGTGAGCGGGGTCGAGCCGCCGATCGCGAAGCTTCGTCCAACCGTTGATTCGTCCTCGAGGATTTTCGCGACGGCGCGTGCTACGTCGCCGACGGCGACAGGCTGGAATCGCGCAGTACCGCCGCCAGGAAGCGGAAACACGATCGGCGAGAGGCGGATCAGTCGCGCCAGGACGTTCACGAACTCGTCGTCAGGCCCGAAGATCACGGATGGCCTCACCACCGTCCACTGCGTTCCGGTCTGCTGCACGATGTCCTCCGCGCGTCCCTTGCTGCGGAGCAAAGGGTACCGCGAGGCGCTGTCGGCGCCGTTCTGCGACATGTACACGATGCGGTTCACTGACTCTGCCCGCGCGGCATCGAGCAGCGTGCGTGTGGCGTCGGTGTTCGTGACTTCATAGCTGTCGCCGCTCTTCTCGATGGCGATTGCCGCGAGGTGAACGAGCGACCCCGTGCCGGTGAGCGCCGAACGCATCGCCTTGGCGTCGCGGATGTCTCCGACACGCATCTCGAGCCGCAGATGACCGAGCCGGTGTGCGGCTCGGGCCACGTCACGCACGACCGCGCGCACCTTCCAGCCGCGCTCGCAGAGCTGTGTGCACACCTGCACTCCGACGAGTCCCGCCGCGCCGGTGACGACGACTGGCTTCGCGCGCAGTTCCTGGGCCGTTTCGGGCTGCTCCGCCACCGCTATGCCGGTCGCGCCTGTCGGTTCGAAAGAGGGCGCCGCGTACTCGTCGGAGGAGGAAGTCATCGCGCCTCGTCCGGTGCGCTAGCCGTTCGGGCGGGTGCCCGAGCGCCCGTTCCGGGCGATTATCCGCCAGAAAAGCAGGAAGAGACCAATCGTCAGCAACAGGTGTACATATCCCGGCGCTTCGGTGGTGAATGTCACTGCTGCCCAGACCACGAGCATCAGCACTGCCGCGACGATTCCGATATCCATGATGATTTCGTTGACGGTTAGTTTGTCTGTCCGTAAATTATAGTCGTTCCAGAGGTGTGAAGCCGCATCTCTGAGGAACGGAGAGATTCACTTTTTGAGCCGATAAGTCCTCCGGGTGGGTCCAATAAGTCGTGCTGATGTCATGCCCCAGTGCGGGGAAGACAAGAGGCAGCGGTGAGGGCCTCATACATTCGACAGGGCTTCAAAAACCCTCTTCGTTCCCGAGTTCGGGCTCCGCCGTCGCCGTTGTGTGCCGGCGGAGCTTTTTTCAGTCTTTCCGTGAGCTCACCATGCCCCGCGTCACCGTCACCCGGCGGCTCCGCTTCAACGCCGCCCATCGCGTGTTCAATCCTTCGTTCTCCGATGCCGAGAACGAGGCGACCTTCGGGAAGTGCAACAATCCCAACTGGCACGGCCACAACTACACCCTCGACGTATCGGTCGAAGGCCCGATAGACGAGCGAACGGGATACGTCCTGGACCTCAGCAAGCTGAGCGAGATCGTCGAGCGTGAGATCGTCAGCATCGTGGATCACCGCAACCTTAATCTCGACGTCGGATTCATGAAGGGCATAATTCCGACGGCCGAGAACATCGTGGTTGAATTCTGGAAGATTCTGGAGCCGGCCGTGGCGCCAGCGAAGCTCAAGCGGCTCGTCCTTCGGGAAACCGGGAACAACAATGTCGAATACACAGGAAACTGAGGATCTCGAGGAGCTCGTCAGGAAACAGCTCGAGCTGATCGGCGAGGACCCCGATCGCGACGGCCTGCTCAAGACGCCGGCGCGCGTCGCGGCCTCGCTCAAGTGGCTTACGCGGGGTTACGAGCGGGATGTGAGGCAGGTGATCGGCGACGCGCTGTTCGAGGACTCGCACGACACCATGATCATGGTGCGCGACATCGAGCTGTACTCCATGTGCGAGCATCACATGCTGCCCTTCTACGGCAAGGCGCATGTCGCGTACATCCCGGACGGAAGGATCGTCGGGCTCTCCAAGCTGCCGCGGGTCGTGGACGTGTTCGCCCAGCGGCTCCAGGTGCAGGAGCGCCTCACCGAGCAGATCGCGCAGGCGCTGAGCGACGTTCTCGAGCCGCTCGGAGTCGGAGTCGTCATCGAGGCGTACCACCTGTGCATGATGATGCGCGGGGTGCAGAAGCAGAACTCGAAAACAATCACATCGGCGCTTCGCGGCGTATTCCGCGACGACCCCAAGACGCGCGACGAATTCCTCCGCCTCGCGCACAACGGATGACCGGATCGAGCGATGGCGCGCTCGTCGGCCTGAGCGCTTCGGTCCGAACTTGTACATCGAGCTGATAGATCTGCTGCGCTGTCCGAACGAGCACGAGGACAGCTGGCTTGTTGCGGCGTTTCACGAAATGCATGGCCGCTTCGTCGTGAGCGGCAAACTCGGCTGTCCTGTCTGCTCGGCCAGCTATTCCATCGTTGATGGAGTTGCCGATTTTCGAGCTGGAGCCCAGGTCGCAACGGCTCCGGGCATCGGGCGATCGGAGGAAGTGACAGGCGCCGACGCTGAAACGACCATTCGATTCGCCGCGATGCTCGGGCTGATGCGTCCCGATGCACTCGTAATTCTCGAGGGCGAATCGGCTACCGTAGCCCCGCGCCTCGCCGAGCTCACCGATGCTCGCGTCGTCGCGCTGAACCCGCGCGCCATTCCCGCCGAAACCGAGCGACTCGCATCGGTTCTCGCGTCCGCACGTCTGCCGCTTGCTCCGTCGTCCGCCGACGGAATCGTCCTCGCGGAAAATGCCGATGCGATCGCTGCTGCCGAGGCCCATCGAATCCTCAAGCCGGGCGCGCGATTGGTGGCTCCGGCGCGCCTTCCGCTTGGCCCGCGCTTCCGCGAGCTCGCTCGTGACGACGATCACGTAGTCGCGGAATCCGTCGGCCCACTCGTAAGTCTTTCCCGCTGAGTGGACGGCGGCGGCCATTCAGCGGCGCCACGACAATGCGGGGCTGCTCCTACTCGCCGGGCTCGGCGTAAAGAGAGTCGATCAGCTCCTTGTAGTGCTGGTCAACAACCCGCCGCTTCACCTTCTGCGTCGGCGTCATCTCGCCCTTCTCGAGCGAGAAGTCGTGCTCGAGCAGTCCGATTTTCTTCGGCATCTCGAAATGCGCAAGGCCGGCGACCTCGCGCATCACTTCCTTCTCCATTTTCGCCTGGATCGTCGGCATCCGCAGCAGCTGGGCACGGTCGGTCCAGATGATGTTGCGCCTCTTCGCCCAGCTCTCGAGCTGCTCGAAGTTCGGCAGGATCAACATCGAGGGGAATCTCCGCTTGTCGCCGATCATCACTGCCTGGCTCACGTACTTGTTCGTCTTCACCAGGTTCTCGATCGGCTGCGGAGCGATGTTCTTTCCGCCCGCCGTGACGATGATGTCTTTCTTGCGATCCGTGATGGCGATGAACCCGTCGCGGATCTCGCCGATGTCGCCCGTGTGGAACCACCCGTCGGAGTCGATCGCCTCGGCCGTCGCGACGGGGTCGTTGTAGTAGCCCTTCATCACGCCCGGGC
The DNA here is from genome assembly GCA_030647905.1 of Gemmatimonadaceae bacterium. Lineage (NCBI taxonomy): Bacteria > Pseudomonadati > Gemmatimonadota > Gemmatimonadia > Gemmatimonadales > Gemmatimonadaceae > Gemmatimonadaceae bacterium. The sequence goes on from JAUSJA010000034.1 coordinate 114,144, forward strand.
TCCGCGTCAGGATCTCGCCATCCGCGGCGATAATCACCTCGACGCCGTCCACCGGTCGTCCGACGGCTCCGATTCGGAAATCCGCCGGCGTGTTGACGCCGATCACGGGAGACGTCTCGGTGAGCCCGTATCCCTCGAGAATGGTCAGCCCGGCCGAGTAGAAGAACTTGTTGATCTCCGAGGCCAGCGGCGCGCCGCCCGAGACGAAATACCTGATCCGGCCGCCGGTGCGCTCCTTCAACTTTGAGAAGACGAGCTTTTGCGCCAACGCGTACTTGCCCGCCAGGATACCACGCGGCTCTCCTCCGGCCAGCTTCACGTTCGCCCAACGGTCGGCGACATCGCGCGCCCAGAAGAAGATGTTCCGCTTGATGAAGCCACTCGACAGAGCGTTCTGAAGAATGCGGGCGTACATCTTCTCGTACAGGCGCGGAACCGAGAAGATGATCGTCGGCCGTACTTCCTGCATGTTGATCGGGACGGTGTCGAGCCCCTCGGCGTACGCGATCGAGCTGCCCGTGGCGAACATCAGGTAGTCGCCCATCCGCTGAAAGATGTGCGACAGCGGCAGAAAGCTGAGCGCGACGTCGTCGCCCTCGAAAGGCAGCTTGTGCCTCGTCGCCTCGATGTTCGACCGGATGTTGTTGTGCGTCAGCATCACGCCCTTCGGATTGCCGGTCGTGCCGGACGTGTAGATCAGCGTCGCAAGGTCGTCCGGACCGACGCTGTCGGCGATTCTCCGGTACTCCTCCCTCGACTGCGGAGTCTCGGCAGCGGCGCCGCGCTGCTCGAGTTGATGTAGCGTCATGTCCGACGACGGGCCCACTTCGTCGAAGCTGATCACGTGCTGCAGCACCGGAATCTGGGAGCGGATCTCCGCAATCTTCGCCGCCTGGCCGGCGCTGGAAACGAATATCGCGACGGCTCCCGAATCCTTGAGTATGTAAGCGATCTGGTCCGCAGGAAGCGTGGGATAGATCGGCACGTCCGTAATGCCGCTCGTGAGACACGCGTAGTCCGCGATCGCCCACTCAGGGCGGTTCTCCGAGAGGATGCCGACGCGATTTCCCGGCGCGACTCCAAGACTGCGGAGACCGAGCGCGGCGTGGAGCACACGCTTTTCGATCTCGCGGTGCGACACCGGTACGAACGCCCCGCCGCGCTTCACTTGAAGCGCGTCCGGCCTGTCGTAGCGCGCGATCGCGTCGAAGAACAGTTCGTTCAGCGTCCCGGGCTTTGGCGCCGGGCCACCTCTCACGTATGGATTCGCGTGAGTCGCCGCCGCGCTTGTCGTCGTCACTTCGGCTTCACCTTGAGAACGAGTTTGACCGGGCTTCCCTTCACGCTTGCTCCACGATACCGCACCCGCGCCTCGACGATCACCGAATCAACCAGCGCAGTGAGCCGCGTAACGTCCAGCTTGATCTTTCGCGTCGCCACGCCCGATGCATCGGTGGTGTCCGAGGAGGAGCGCGCGCCATTGTCGTTCACGAGCTTCGCCAGCACCGTGTCGGAGGGGCTCAGGATCCGGAAGGTCACCGGATACGATGCGACCGCGGTATCGCTGCCGAACGGCCCATGGATCACACGCACGCCGAGTCCCGCGGAAACGTTTGCGGCGGTGTCCGTGAGCGAGTACGAAAGAGAATCGCGCGCATTCGATCCGACGACGGTGTCGGGCCTCAACGTGACGGCGATCATTACCGCGCCGTTGAATCCCTTCATCGTCGCGACAATCCGCGCCGCCGAGCGCACGCTGTCGCCGATCACTGTGCCCTTCAAGCTGTCTACCCTGATCCCCCGGTCCACGGCGGTGAAGCGAACCGGTGGATTGGTCACGATACCACCACTGTAGTTGAACGCCGTGAAAGTGATCGGCGCGACGACTCCCGACGAATCCCTCAGCGTGTCGCCGACGACGACCGACGGCGACGGCAGCGGATTGAACTGGAACGACAACACCTCGTCGGTACCTGTCGGTATCTCCACGCACGCACCGACCAGAATCGCTCCGCATATGAAGGAGAGCGGAATTGCGCGCGCGCGGTGGCTCACAGGAATCTGTCCGCCAGGTGCGTTGCAAGGTTGACGTATGCCTGCGACGCGGCGTCGGCGGGGCTGCGCAGCACAACCGGTTGTCCGGCGGCGAATGCGTCGGTAGTGGCGATGGTGCGCGGGATCACCATCGGGAAGACGATGTTTGCGGGGAGGTGGCGCCGCACGTAGTCCACGACGCGCTCGCTCGCCGGATTCCCCGGCTCGAACATCGTCATCAGAATGCCGTCGAGTGTGAGCTGGTCGTTGGTGGACGCGATATCCTGTATCAGGCGAAGAATCTGCGGCGTCGTCTGAAGTGCAAGCGGCTCGCACTGAAGCGGCACGATCACATGCTGGGTTGCCTCCAGGACCTTGCGCGTTATCGCGCCCAGCCCTGGCGGCGAGTCCACCACGACGACGTGGCATCGCGCGCGCGCGGTTTCCAGAAGCTCCGGAAGCAGATTCGTCTCGCCGATCAATTGCTGGTACGTGGCGTGATCCGCCTCGTCCGATACTGAACCGGCGAGTATCGCTCGCAGCCAGGGAAGGGCAGTGGGAAGAATCACTTCACGGAGCGACTTCTGCCCGTTCAGGTAATCGGCGAACCCGGCGTTCTCGTGGTCCCTGCGCAGTCCGACTCCGTATCGGACCGCGCCCTGCGGATCCACATCAATGATCAGCGTCTTGAGTCCGCGCCGCGCGAACGCGGCGGCGAGATTCACCGCTGTCGTCGTCTTTCCGACACCACCTTTCTGGCTGACGATGGCAAGCACATCTCCCATCTACTCGGAGACCTCTGGAAACTCCTCACTTTCCAACTTGTTCCCTTGCGCCGGCTCGTCGGTCGTCTTGATCCGCTCCAGCGTCTCCCGCGCGTGTCGGATCCAACGATCGGCTTCCGCACTCGGCGCCGGTGGATCCATGAGGAACGATTCGAGATGGAACGCTGCGTTGTCAGTCTCGCCGCGACGGAGCAGAAGGAACGCCAGGCCGTAATGCGCTCCGGAAAGCTTTGGCTGAATCTCGAGCGCACGGCGATAACAGCGTATGGCCTCGGTCTGCCTTCCCGTTCGGGAGTACGCGATGGCCATATTCTGCAGAACCCGGTGATTGGTGGGTTGATCCCTCAAGGCGAGCTGATACGACGTCAGAGCGGCTTCGTAATCGCCCTGACGCTCCAGCGCGAGCCCCTCGCTCAGGTAGTCGAGGCGCTTTTGCTCGCTCTTGGGCTTCCCACCGCTGAAGCGACTCCAGAAAGACATCGGTCCGAATCTACCGTCGAGTATCCGTCAGAGCTAGGTTCCAGATGCCATGTCACCACGCAAGCAAACCGTCGATCCCGCGGAGGGAGTTCTACACGTCGAGTGGCCGCTGTTCGGCGAGCTCTCGCGCGCGCTGGCCCTCAAGGTATCGCGCGAATACGATCCGGACATGGTGGTCGGTGTCGCGACAGCGGGCGTAGTCCCCGGCGCGGTCGTGGCCGCGATGCTCGGACGCGAATTTCATTCGATCGTCGTCAGCCGCAAGTACCGGGCTGAAGAAACGCGGGAGACCCCTGCGATATTCGGTGCCGCACCGCAGGAAGTGCGCGGCCGCCGCGTGCTCATCGTGGACGAGACATGTGATTCGGGCGACACCCTGCGCCTCGCTGTCGGGGCGATCGTGAACGCCGGCGCGAAAGAGGTGCGCACCGCCGTCGGATTCAAGACCGGAGCCTACGAGCCCGATTTCCACGCCCTGGCAACCGACAGCACGATCATTCTGCCGTGGGACCGTGAAGTGATCGTGGACGGTGAGCTGATGCCCAACCCGGCTTACCAGAACGCGCTGGAGTCACGGTAGCCGGCTACCGCATCTCCTCCCACTTGTAGTTCATCACGTCGGCGTTGCCGAGGAGGAAGCGGCAGCGCGACCCGTCGCCGTCGCAGCACTCCGTCTCCAGCACGGCAACGGGATACCCGGCGATCCGTCCGAAGAAGGCCGAAAGCAGCCCGGTAGTGATGTGGCACGCCTGCCCGGCGGACGATCCTTCGGCTGTCGCTTCCCAGCAGCTCGTGACGTCCACGATGGCGACGCCCTCTGCTTCATCCTCCGAAAACAAAACGTCGCCCCAACCAGCATCCCGGAAGAATCTCCCCACGCTCGGGCCGAACTCGTCGATCGGCAGATCGCCCGCGTCGGGCGGCGGCGACGCCGACTCGCCAGTCTCGGCGAGCCACTGCCCGAACGCTGTGTATACCGAATCTCCGCCAGCGAATCCGGCCTCGCGCAGCGCGCTCACGGCAGCGTCGGGCGCACTCGACGCGAGCACCGCAGAGCGCAGCTCGCGAAGCGTGGCGACGGCAACTCCGACCAGCTGTGTTCTCGAAGAATCGGTCATCTCGATCTCAACATTAACGGAAATGGAATCACTGCGCGCCGCCGATTCTCCGCAGCAGCTCGGCCTCGTTTAAGATCTCCACGCCAAGAGAGCGTGCCTTCTCCAGCTTGCTCCCCGCCTCTTCTCCGGCGACGAGGAAGCTCGTCGCCTTCGAAACGGAGCTCGTCACGCGTCCACCGGCTTGCTCCACCATTTCGGTCGCCTTCGTCCGGGTCAGCGTCGGCAGGGTGCCGGTAATGACGACCGTCTTTCCCGACAGGGCACCGCCGGCAGCGACCATACGCGGCTCGGTGAAGCTCACCCCGGCCCGGCGCAGCTTCTCGATCAGACGCCGCGCGCCCGGATCGGCGAAATAGCCGGCCACACCTTCCGCGATGATCGGGCCCAATCCCCGGATTTCCGCGATCTCCTCCGCAGACGCCGCGGCGATCGCGTCGAGCGTCCCGAAATGCCTCGCCAGAAGCTGCGCCGCCGCGGATCCCACATGCCTGATTCCCAGCGCGCCGAGCAGCCTCGACAGCGGCTGGCCCGTGGACGCCTCTATTGCCGCCAGTAACGCTTCCGTTCCCTTCTCCGCGTAGCCTTCGAGCTGGAGCAGCTGTTCCGCGGTGAGCGAATAAAGGTCGCCTGCGTCCACCACGAGTCCCGCCGAAATGAGCTGCTCTATGCGCGAGTACGACAGGCCGCGAATGTCCATCGCACCGCGCGACGCGAAATGCACGAGACCTTCGAGCCGCCGTCCCGGGCATGTGACGTTCGGGCAGTAGATGGCCACTTCCTCCTCGTCGCGCACGACAGGAGTGCCACACGATGGGCAGCGCGGCGGCATGCGCCACTTCTTGCCTCGCGGCTCGCTCTTCTCGGGTACCGAGGCGATGATCTGCGGGATCACTTCGCCCGCCCTCTTCACCTGCACGATGTCTCCGATGCGCAGGTCTTTTCTCCGAATGATGTCCTCGTTGTGAAGGGTGGAGAGCTTCACGACGACCCCTCCGATCTCCACCGGCTCGAGCACCGCGTACGGATTGAGCGCCCCCGTGCGTCCGACATTCACCCCGATGTCGAGCAGTCTCGTCTCGGCGATGTCGGGCGCGAATTTCCGCGCGATCGCCCATCGCGGCTCGCGCCCGCCGACGACTCCCAGCTCGTCCTGCAGCGCCAGGCCGTCCACCTTCACCACGCCGCCGTCAATCGCGAAGTTGAGCGCGCCGCGCACGGTATGCTCGATGTCGTGCGCCCACTCGAACACCGCCTCGAGCTTCAGGCAGCGGGCGCGGTTCGGGGCGATGGGAATTCCCCACGCGGCGAGCTGTTCGAGCAGCTCCCATTGGGTCCGAAATGGAAGCAGCGATGGATCAGCGCTGGTCACGGAGTACCCGAAGAGCCGGAGCGGGCGTCGCGCTGTCACCGACGGATCGAGCTGGCGAAGACTGCCCGATGCCGCATTGCGCGGGTTGGCGAAAACCGGTTCGCCCGCCTGAACGCGCTCCTCGTTCATCCGCTCGAACCGATCGAACGGCAGGTACACCTCTCCGCGGATCTCGATGCGCCCGCGCGGAGCCTCGCCGAGCAGACGCAGCGGCACGTCACGCACCGTGCGCAGATTCTCGGTGACGACCTCGCCGACGCTGCCGTTCCCGCGAGTTGCGCCGCTGGTAAATACGCCGTCGTCATAGGTCAGGCTGACCGCGGCGCCGTCAATCTTCAGCTCGACCGTGTAGCCCGAAGCGTCCATGTCGCTTCCGGCGAGCCGCACGAGTCGCTCCTGCCACGCCTCGAGCTCCTGATCGTCGAACGCGTTCCCGAGCGACAGCATCGGAACGATATGTTCATGCTTTGCAAGAGAAGTCTGCGGTGCGGCACCGACTCTCACCGTCGGAGAGTCTGGCGTTATCAGCTCCGGGTGGCGGGCCTCGAGATCCTGGAGCTCGCGGAAGAGGGAATCGTATTCCCGGTCGGAGAGGACCGGCGCGTCGAGAACGTAGTACTCGTGCGACGCGCGGTTAAGGATTTCCCTCAGCTGCGACGCGCGGTGCTGCGGGTCGGCCGGCCTGGCTTGGCTGGGGTAGCTCGGCTTCTTCGGCATTCGCGTCGTTTTCCGCCTTGATGTGCTCGTTGAATTCGGCGCTGTCGAAGCGCACGACCCGGTTGCGGCCCGTCTCTTTCGCCACGTACAGCGCGTCGTCAGCCGCCTTCAGCATGTCATCGCGACCCTTGATACGGGGGTGGGGCCATGAAGCGACGCCCAGGCTGACGGTGCGGTGCAGTGTGCCGCCTTCGAACGAAAATGTATGTGCCTCAACCCGTTGGCGCAGCCGCTCGGCGAACGTCACCGCGGAGTCGAGAACAGTGCCGGGAAGCAGCAGCAGGAACTCCTCGCCGCCGTATCGGCCCACACGATCTATCTCCCGCGCCTCCTGCTTCAGGATCTCGGCGAGCTGCTTGAGAACCTCGTCTCCGGCGGCGTGGCCGTACGTGTCATTCACCTTCTTGAAATGATCTATGTCGCACATCATGCACGAAATCGGCTCGTGCAGTCTCAGGGAGTGCTCGAACATCTCGTGAAGCCGCTGCTCGAGAGCGCGGCGGTTATCCACCCCGGTCAGGCCGTCGGTCAGCGACATTTGGAGCAGGCGGTCGTTCATCTGCGACAGCTCACGCTCACGTTCGCCGAGGTCCTGCTGAAGCTTCTTGATCCGGAGAAGAGAGCGAATCCTCGCTTCGAGCTCCGCGAAATTGATCGGTTTGGTAACGTAATCGTCGGCTCCTGCTTCGAGCCCGGCGACCATGCGCTTGGTCGAATCAAGCGCAGTCTGCATGATCACCGGGATGAAAGGAAGCCGGCGGTCGGCCTTGAGCCGGCGCACCACCTCGAGCCCGTCCATGTCCGGCATCATCACGTCGAGCAGAATCAGATCCGGACGCCAGCGAGAAGCTATTTCCAGCGCATCCTTCCCGTTGATCGCGCCCTCGACCTCGTATCCGCGCGCCTCCAGCCGCGCGCGAAGCACCTCTACGTTGTCCTGATGATCATCGACAACGAGAATCCGCTTCTTGACGTCCCCGGCGTTGGGTGACTCAGTGGCCATTGTTGCGGCCCAGGAATCGCTGCACTTCCGCAACAACCGCTCTGGGCTCACAAGGTTTGGCGAGGTAGCCGTCGCAGCCCACCTCGAACGCCTTCTCGCGATCGGATGCCAGGGCATGCGCCGTCAACGCGATTATCGGAATGTGTTTGGTCGCCGGGTCGTGCTTGAGGACCTGGGTGGCCTCCCAGCCATCGATAATCGGTATTGATATGTCCATCAGAATCAGGTCAGGGCGCGACGAGCGGGCCTTGGAGATTCCCTCTTCGCCATTCCAGGCTTCTGTCACCTCGTACCCGTAGTGCTTCAGAATGGTCGAATACACGATACGATTGTCTTCGTTATCCTCAACAAGCAGAATCATCTTACCAGACTCGCTCATCTAACCTCGCATGGGTATTGCATTCTTTAACCTGCAAGCAAATTTCTTACCACCCCAACGCAGACCTTGAAAGATGACCGCTGCCGAGACTCCTGAGAGCGGGCGGAAGCCGGCCCGACGCCCGCGAGGCCGTCCCTATAAGAATGTGACCGACGCGAAGTCGGTCAGCATGCTGGGAATCGGAATGATAGCTGGTGCGGTAATCGGCGCTGGCATTGCGCTCCTCATGGCCCCTCAGAGCGGAGTCGAAACCAGGCGCGTCCTGGGTCACCGTGCCGATCGGCTGCGCGGCAATACAGGTGTTTGGGAAAAGCTCGGCAGGGAGCTCAGGCGAGCGGCCGTCGCAAAACGCAAATCGCTGGAGCTCGAGGCAAGGCGCAACGAGATCGCCGCTCGAGCCGCCGCCAGACAGGAGTCGTCCGTCGGGTAAGCCAGCGGCTCAGAGCCGGGCCAGCGCGGCCTTTGCCTGAGCCTTGTAGAATCTGTCGTTGGCGTCGCTCACTGGCAGGCGGAGAGCCATCTCCAGCTCCGCTTTCGCCTTCGTGTTTTCCCCTGTGTCGCGATAGACCTCGCCCAGATCCACCCGGTGAACTATCCGGTCGGGCTCGGCGGCGACCGACGCTTCCATATATCGCACCGCCTCCTTCCAGCTCGCTGTTCCCAACACTCTCCCGCCCAGAATATTCTTCGCGACGATGCGAGTCAGGCTGTTCAGTCGCATCACCTCGGCGTTCCACATGCCCATGACGTGGAGGCAGCCGGCGTGGCGAGGCCTGATTCTCAGGCATTCCAGCCCCTGGGATCTGATCTCCGTCGCGTATCGCACGCGTCCGCGCGGGCCTTGGGCGAGCGCGGCCTTGCCAAGCGCCCGGGCGAGCGCGAAGTGGCCTTCCGCATCTCCGGGATTCAGCGCAACCGCGCTTCGCGCATATTGTTCACCACGGGTGAAGAGCGCGGTTCGCCGCGTCGCATCCGTCGCGTACGATCCGATGTCAACCGCCGAGCGCGACGCCTTCCACCAGGCTTCGTAGCTCCCCGAGTCGACTGCCGCTTTCTCGTAGTGGGCGAGCGCGCCCGAGGCATCGAGTGATGCGTAGGCGCTGTCGCCCATCGCCAGTTGCATGGCTGTCGTCTGGGCGGTGCCGATGGACGCGCCGAAGAAGCAGAGCAGAACAGTTACCGGAGGTAATCGCATTGGTGCCGGAGATGATGGGGTCTATTCGACATGGTACACGCGCGGGTGGGCAATGATCGTTCCGCGGCTTATCGAACGTAAGCGCGACGGCGGCCGCCTTGAGGACGCCGAGTGGCACGCGCTGATCCAGGCGTATGCCCGTGACGAGGTGCCGGACTACCAGATGTCGGCACTGCTCATGGCGATCTACTTCAAGGGCCTCGACCGCGGAGAGACCAACGCCCTGACGGATTCGATGATCGAGAGCGGCGCGCGCCTCGACCTGTCCCACCTGAACATCCCGCGGATCGACAAGCACTCCACCGGTGGAGTGGGAGACAAGGTCTCTCTCGTTCTCGCGCCGCTGATCGCGTCGCTCGGGGTCGCCGTGCCGATGATGTCGGGACGCGGCCTCGGTCATACCGGCGGCACGCTCGACAAGCTCGAGTCGATTCCCGGATTCCGCACCAACCTGTCGCTGGCGGACGCGGCGCGTCAAGTCGAGTCGATAGGCTGCGCACTGATCGGTCAGACCGGAGAGATCGCTCCCGCCGACCGCAAGCTGTACGCACTTCGCGATGCGACGGCGACAGTAGAGGCGATTCCCCTCATCGCCGCGAGCATCATGAGCAAGAAGCTGGCGGAAGGACTGACTGGTCTGGTGCTCGATGTAAAGGAAGGGTCGGGTGCATTCATCCCCGACCCCAATCGAGAAGGGCGCCTCGCGAAGGCGATGATCGAGCTCGGCGCGGACCGCGGTTGCCCCGTCGTCGCCCTGCAGACCGCGATGGATCGCCCCCTTGGCTTCGCCTGCGGAAACGCGCTCGAGGTTCGCGAGTGCATTGACGCGCTCGAGGGGAACGGTCCGCCCGACCTCATGGAAGTGACCTACGCGCTCGGGGCGGAGATGCTGATCCTCGCTGGCGTAGCTGGAACCGCAGCCGACGCCTGGCGGCGAATGAGAGAGGCCATTCGCAACGGCGGCGCACTCGCGAAATTCGCCGAAATAATCGCGGCGCAGGGAGGTGACGCTCGCGTTCTCGATGACCCTTCGCTTCTTCCGTCGGCCGCCCGCACGGCCGATTTTCTCGCCGGGCGCGACGGTTTCGTAACCGACATCTCGCCGCGGACGATTGGCTACGGGATCATCGCGCTCCGGGGCGGACGGCGCACGATGGAAGATACTATCGATCCCGGCGTCGGATTCGTGATCACCGCGAAGCCCGGAGCGCAGGTGACGAGAGGTCAGGCCCTCGCGACGATTCACGCGCGCGACGAAGCAGGAATCAGGGAAGGGAAGCGCGTTCTGTCCGAGGCCATAACCATCGATGATCAGCCGGGCAAATGTCTCGATCTGATCTCCATGCGGATCTCTCGCGAAGGGGCGAAGACCTGGCAGAGGCCGGCGGTTGCCTGAGACCAGCATCGCGATCTGCACACGGGCGAAGCTCTCCGAAGGCAAGCCTGAGCTCATCCAGAGATTTCTCGCCTCGGCTGGATTCGATGCGCGTCTGGCTCTCGATGATTCTCCGAACTGGGCCGGAGCGGACGTTGTCTGGGTGCTGGACAACATCAACCACGTGTTGCGTCGCAGCCCGACGGGACACGCTCAGCGCCTCACGTTACTGTTTGCGATCAGATATCCAGGTTGCTCACGAACTTCGCGTTCTGCTGGATGAACAATCGCCGCGGCTCGACCTCGTCTCCCATCAGCGTCTGGAATGTCTGGTCGGCCAGCACAGCGTCCTCGAGCGTCACCTTGAGGATCGTCCGCGTCTCCGGATCCATCGTCGTTGACCACAGCTGCCCCGGGTTCATCTCGCCGAGTCCCTTGTAGCGCTGGATGTTGACGGAGCCCTTGCCCTCGCCGTTGCCGAGCCGGGCGACGTAGTCGTCGCGCTCCTTCTCGTCATACGCGTAGTATTCCTCCTTGCCCTTCGCCACGCGGTAGAGAGGCGGCTGGGCGATGTAGATGTAGCCCGCCTCAATGAGCTCCGGCATCTGACGATAGAAGAACGTGAGCAGCAGCGTCCTGATGTGGGCGCCGTCCACATCGGCATCCGTCATCAGGATCACCTTGTGATAGCGCACGTTCTCGAGCGTGAACTCTTCCTTGATTCCTGCTCCGATCGCCGTGACGATCGTCCTGATCTCTTCGTTGCCGAGGATCTTGTCGATGCGCGCCCGCTCGACGTTGAGGATCTTTCCGCGGAGCGGGAGAATCGCCTGGAAGGCGCGATTGCGTCCCTGCTTCGCCGAACCGCCAGCGCTGTCGCCCTCGACCAGATAGATCTCGCAGAGAGCAGGATCGCTCAGCGAGCAGTCCGCCAGCTTGCCGGGCAGGTTGCCGATGTCGAGCGCCGACTTTTTCCGGGTCAGGTCGCGCGCCTTTCTCGCCGCTTCACGCGCCCGAGCGGCGGAGACCGCCTTCTCGATCACGATGTTCGCGACGCGCGGATGCTCCTCGAGGTATGCGCCGAGCATCTCGTTCACGACCGTCTTGACCGCACCTTCGACTTCCGAGTTGCCCAGCTTGGTCTTGGTCTGCCCCTCGAACTGCGGCTCGCGCACCTTCACCGACAGCACGGCGGTGAGACCTTCGCGCACGTCGTCGCCGGACAGCGTCGTGTCGCCGCCCTTCCTGGTGGCGTTCTTCGACGCGTAGGCGTTGATCGTGCGTGTCAGCGCCGACTTGAAGCCGGTGAGATGCGTCCCGCCTTCATGCGTGTTGATGTTGTTGACGAAGGAGAAGACGTTCTCGTTGTAGCCGTCGTTGTACTGGAACGCGATCTCGATCTCGACGTCGTCACGCTCGGCCTCGATGTAGACGATTTCGTTGTGCAGCGGCTTGCGGCTGGCGTTGAGGAACTGGACCATCTCCCTGAGGCCGCCCCTGGCGAGGAAGGTCTCGTCCTTTTCCTGTCCCTCGCGCTCGTCGTGGATCTGGATCTCCACGCCCTTGTTGAGGAACGACAGCTCACGCAGGCGATTGGCCACCGTGTCATAGTCGTACCGCAGCTCGGTGAAGATCTCCGGGTCGGGCTTGAACCAGACCTTCGTGCCCGTGTCGCGCGGCGCGACCTTGCCAACCACTGAGAGCTTCGTGCGCGTGTAGCCACGCACGAAATCCATGAAGTACTCCTTGCCGTCGCGCTTGACCCACACCTTGAGCTGCTCGGAGAGAGCATTGACGACGGATACTCCGACGCCATGCAGTCCGCCCGAGACCTTGTAAGAGTTCTTGTCGAATTTTCCGCCGGCGTGCAGCACCGTCATCGCCAGCTCGACGCCCGGGATCTTCTCCGTCGGATGGATGTCCACCGGAATTCCGCGCCCATCGTCAATGACGGTTATGGAATCGTCGGGATGTATCGTGACTGCGATACTCTTCGCGTGACCGGCGAGCGCTTCGTCAATGGAGTTGTCCACGACCTCGTACACGAGGTGGTGCAGTCCGCGCGACGATGTGGATCCGATGTACATGCCGGGCCGTTTGCGCACGGCTTCGAGGCCCTTGAGTACCTGAATTTGCCCCGCGTCGTAACGCGTCTCGCTGGCTGTTGCGGTCTTCGCCATGAAATTGAAATGGGTCGAAAAAGGTGGGACCGAATACAAACCGAAACCAGTCTGTCCGGCAGATTGAATAATGTAACGCAAAATCGCCTTTTCCGCAATTCCGGGCTAGGCGTTTAAGCGCTTGTCCAGGAATGACTTAGCGGCGGAGCTGGAACCGGATTTTGCGGATCTTCTCCCGCCCCTCCACCGCGTTTAGCGCCTTCAGCAGATCGGGCTCCATCAGTGACAGCTCGGTCATCCACGCATGTGTCGAGACGGCCACGAAAAGAGTGCCGTCGGGCGTGATGGACATGGGCTTGGTCACGGCCGCGATCTGGGCTCCCACTACGTCAGGCCAGTCGTCCACGGCGCCCGCCTGATCTACCCGCTTGGTCAGACCGCGATGCGCGAGAAATCCGCTCAACGCCTCGCTGATCGGTACCGGCCTTCGCTTCTTCTCGTTCACGCCGCCGCTCCTTCGACAGACCCGGCGTGAATGCGACGTCGCTCCAGACCGACCAGCTCCGGCGGTATGTCGCCCGCTCTCGGCACGACGAGAATCGTCTGGCCGAGTCCCGCTCCGCAGAGGAGCTGAAGGATTCGCGCCGACCGGCGAAGGTCCAGTTCGGCGAACGGATCATCGAGCAGAAGGATTGGCGCGAGCCCGCGCGACTCGCGGAGCGTCGCACCCTCGAGCATGCGAAGCGCGATCGCCGCCGTCCGCTGCTGGCCCGCCGATCCGAAGAGACGAAGCTCGCGTCCGTCGAGCGTGAGCGCGACGTCGTCCCTGTGCGGTCCCGAGTGCGTCACTCCCCGCCTGATGTCGTGCCTGCGATGCCGCTCGAGAGAGTCGGCTAGCGCGGCTCGCGTGTCGTCCGCCTTCGAGATCGCGCTGACGTATGTCATGCGGGCTTCTCCCGGCTCGCCGATCGCCGCGCACAACCGCGCGAACTCGTCCGCACGTTCCTTCACCCAGCAGGCTCGCTCCATCACGAGTGTCGCTCCGTACTCGGCCAGCGTCGGCTCCCACACAGCGACGGATGCGCCATCGCCGGTGCGTGCGGCATCGCGCAGCGCGGCATTGCGACGCGCAAGACCCGCGCGGTAATGCTGAAGCGCGGCAAGGTACCTCCGCGACGTCAGCGCCAGAACGAGGTCGAGAAACCGCCGCCGCTCGCTCGGCGCACCGGCGATGAGCTGAATGTCGCGGGGTGAGAACATCACCGATGGCAGTGAGCCGAATGCGTCGCTCAGCCGCGCCGCAACAGCACCGTCGAGCGTCACTTTCTTCTTCTTCCCGGCAGTCTCGAATCCCGCGCTCAGCGTGTGATCACCATCGGATCTTGACCGGGCAGAGATGTGAAATCCCTTCGCACCGAATCGCACGAGGTCCTGGTCGCGAGCGCCGCGCACACTGCGCAGCACCTGCAGATAGTAGATGCTCTCGAGGAGATTCGTCTTGCCCTGGCCGTTCTCGCCGATTATCGCCAGCCCGCTCTCGGGCAGCTCCAGATCGAGTCTCTCGAAGTTGCGGAAGTCCCGGCAGGAGAGGTGCTTCAGCCAGACGTGCGGCTCGCTCACTTCCCCCGGAAGGCCGGCGTCCGCTTCTCCAGAAACGCCTTCATCCCCTCGGTCATGTCTTCGGTTGCGGCGAGCAGTCCGAAGTGGTTCGCCTCGAGTATCAACCCTTCGTCGAGCGACATCTCGAGCCCCCGGTCCACGGCTTCCATGCACAGCGCGACAGCAAGCGGCCCATTGGCGAGAATCTGCCCCATCATTTCCACCGCGGCGCCCATCAGCGCCTCCGGTGCGACTACCTTGTTCGCCAGCCCGATGCGATATGCCTCGGCCGCATCGATCATCTCGGCCGTGGTGATGAGCTGGATCGCGCGTCCCTTGCCGATGAGTCGGGACAACCGCTGTGTTCCGCCGTAGCCGGGACAGGTGCCGAGCCTGACTTCGGGCTGCCCGAACTTCGCCTTGTCGGAGGCGATACGGATGTGGCATGCCAGCGCAAGCTCGCATCCCCCACCCAGCGCGAAACCATTCACCGCGGCGATGACAGGCTTGGGCGACGTCTCGAAGCGGCGGAAGACCTCCTGGCCCGCGCGCGCCCGCGCCTTGGCGATCGTCGGTGTCTGGCTCGACAGCTCGGAGATGTCGGCGCCGGCGACGAAAGCACGGCCGGCACCGGTGACGATGAGACCGCCGATGTCGTCGCGTAGCCTCACCTCGTCGATTGCATGGCCCAGCTCGGCAATCGTCGCATCGTTCAGCGCGTTCAGCTTGTCCGGGCGATTGACGGTGAGAGTCGCAATGCGATTCTCGACTGTGAGGGTCAGGAACTGGTATGACATGGCGCGCGAGTTGAGGTGGGGACGTCTCCGCTGTAATGTACGCGGCCAGCATTCGTTCGCCTACTCGGAGCGGCATGGCAGAGAAATGGATTCTGCGGAACGGCTCGAAGGCGGGCGGATTCACGTATTCCGCGCCCGACGGTCGCCCGGTTAAGAGCAGGAAGGAGCTCGAGCGCATAGACCTGCTGCGTATCCCGCCGGCATGGCGCGATGTCCACATCGCGGCCAATCCGCGCGCCGCCATCCAGGTGTGGGGCTTCGATGCGCGCGGCCGTAAGCAGTACCGGTATCACGCGCGCGCGGTGCAGAAGGGCGAGCTGAGGAAGTTCTACCGCGTCGCGCAGATGGGTCGCGATCTTCCACGTCTCAGAAGGAAATTTCTGAAAGACCTGAAGCGGCAGGATTATTCACGGGAACGGGTGTGTGCGGGCATCGTTCTCATCATCGGCGAAGCGTTCATTCGCGTCGGCAGCGAAAAGTATGAGAAGGAGAACAATACCTTCGGCATCACGACGCTCCGGACGTCGCACGTGTCGGTCGAGGGCGACGTTGTCGAATTCAACTACGTCGGCAAGCGCTCGATACACCACCGGCAGGTCGTGAAGAATCGGGGTATCGCCCGGTTCGTCGAATCTCTGCTGGGAACGCCGGGCCCGCGGCTCTTCCGGTACCAGAATGACAGCGAGTGGACGGATGCCGATGCGAGGGACGTCAATGAATACATCGGGTCCGTGGCCAGCTTCCCGTACACTGCCAAGGATTTTCGCACCTGGGGCGGGTCGCTGCGAGCGGCGACGGTTCTCGCGGAGATCGGCACCGGCCGAAATGAAAACGCGCGCAAGAAAGA
The DNA here is from genome assembly GCA_030647905.1 of Gemmatimonadaceae bacterium. Lineage (NCBI taxonomy): Bacteria > Pseudomonadati > Gemmatimonadota > Gemmatimonadia > Gemmatimonadales > Gemmatimonadaceae > Gemmatimonadaceae bacterium. Next base: position 129,962 of record JAUSJA010000034.1, read on the forward strand.
CGTCACCATGTCCGTTCGCATAGTCGCGAGCGAGCTCGGAAACACACCCGCGATCTGTCGAAAGTCATACGTCCACCCGGTGATACTTACCCGATACCTGAGAAGCGGCGCGAAGATCGGGCTGTCAGCGCGTCATCGCGGCGTCCGCACGTCCCCATATGGGCACACCGCCGAGGAGAAGGCATTGATCGCCTTCCTCAACAAGCACTTTCCCGATCGCCGCAAGGAACGCCGTGATGGCTGATCTCATCCCGCAGTCCGCCGCTGCGCGGTTCTTCCCTTGAAACACGTCCTGGCCATTGACGAGGGCACTACCGGCGCGACGTGCCTCGTCGTCTCCGCCGATGGGCGCGTCGTGGGTCGCGGATACCGCGAGCTCACGCAGCATTTCCCGAAGCCGGGATGGGTGGAGCATGACGCGACGGAAATCTTCGAGCGCGTGCTCGCCGCCGCGCGCGATGCCATCGCGCAGAGCGGTGTCACGCCCGACGTCATTGGCATTACCAACCAGCGCGAAACGGTCGTCGTCTGGGACCGCACTACCGGCGAGCCACTCGCGCGCGCGATCGTCTGGCAGGACCGTCGTACCGCCGGGCGATGCCGGGAGCTCGAGCCGGAGGCTGCCTGGATCACGGAAAGGACCGGGCTTCCGGTGGATCCTTATTTCTCGGCGACCAAGCTCGAGCTCCTGCTGCGTAAGCCGCGCATCGCCGAATGCGTCGCCCGCGGCGACGCGCTGGCCGGCACGATGGATACGTGGGTCATATGGAAGCTCACCGGCGGTGACGTGCACGCCACCGATCCCACGAACGCATCGCGCACGCTCCTCTTCGACATCGGGCTGCGTCAGTGGAGCGACGAGCTGTGCGAGCTTTTCAGCGTGCCCCGATCGGTGCTGCCCGAAGTTCGCCCGTCCAGCGGAGAGTTCGGTATCGCGCGCTCCGCGCACTTCGGGGTTCCGATTCCCATTTGCGGTGTCGCCGGCGACCAGCAGGCGGCGCTCTTCGGACAGGGCTGCTTTCGCGCCGGAGAGGGAAAGAACACGTACGGGACCGGAGCGTTCCTTCTGCTCAATACAGGGGAGCTTCGCCCAACGCCCGGTGAAGGAATCCTCGCGACAGTCGCCTGCGATCCCGGCGGCGGATACGCGTACGCTCTGGAAGGATCCATCTTCATCGCTGGAGCCGCAATTCAGTGGCTGCGCGACGGACTCGGAATCATTGCAACGGCAAGCGAGTCGGAAGCTCTCGCGCGCAGTCTCGACTCGAACGACGGCGTGTACTTCGTCCCCGCGCTCACGGGCCTTGGCGCTCCGCACTGGGAGCCCCAGGCGCGCGGTATGATCGTCGGATTGACGCGCGGCACGGGCCGCGCTCACCTCGTCCGTGGCGCGCTCGAGGCGATGGCCTATGGAACCGCCCACGTGCTGAACGCGATGCGCGCGCGAAGCGGCGTTCCATTCGACCGGCTGCGCGTTGACGGCGGAGCCAGCGTGAATGACTGGCTGATGCAATTCCAGGCGGACATCATCGGCGTTCCCGTCGAGCGGCCGGAGATTGTCGAGACCACCGCGCTCGGCGTAGCTGGGCTGGCAGGAATCGCCGCCGGTGTGTGGCAGGACTCCGAGGAGTTTCTGTCGGTGCGCCGTTACGCCACATTTACTCCCGGGATCGGCGACGAAGCGAGACGCGCTCTCGTCGCGGGCTGGGACCGTGCCGTCGGCGCGGCATTGAGCTGGGCACGCAACGATGGCAATCCGGAGGAACGGTGACCAATAATCGAAGGAAGACGCTGGCAATGTTCGCTGTAATTGTCACGGCGCTTGGATGCGCCAGCCGGTCGCAGACGGGCGGGACATCCGAGCCCCCGCTTCCGGCGGCGCCTGATTCGATCGTCGAAATGCCGGTGACGCTCGCTACTCCTGGTGGCAACGTGTTCGGCACGCTCGAGCTGCCCGCGTCGCGATACCCGGTGCCGGTGGCGCTCATCATCGCCGGCTCCGGGCCCACCGATCGTAACGGAAACAGCCCCGCTTTGCCCGGCGCCAACAACAGTCTCAAACTTCTCGCGCGCGGTCTGGCCGAGCATGGAATTGCGTCGCTCCGGTACGACAAGCGCGGCATCGCCGCCAGCAGGCAGGCATCCACGCGCGAGCAGGACGTGCGCTTCACGCACTTCATTGAAGACGCGGAGGGCTGGCTCGCTCAGCTTCGCGCGGACCGGCGTTTCTCGACTGTGGCGGTCGTGGGGCACAGCGAAGGATCTCTCATCGGGATGGTCGCCGCGAGGGAAGCCGGTGCCGACGCGTACGTCTCTCTCGAGGGTGCCGGCCGAAAGCCCCTCGAGCTGATCAGCGAGCAGCTCAGCGGGCAGCTTCCTCCGGAAACGGTCGCTCAGGCACGCGCGGTGATGGCCACCATGGAAGCGGGGAATCTTCCCGATTCGTCGGTGCACATTCCGCCAATACTTGCCTCTCTTTTCCGTCCGAGCGTACAGCCATACCTCGTATCGTGGTTAAAGTACGATCCTGCCGTCGAAATTGCGAAGCTTCGCATTCCCATCCTGATCGTTCAGGGGACCACCGACATCCAGGTCGGAATGAAGGACGCCGACACACTCGCTGCCGCACAGCCGGCCGGGAAGCTCGTCGTGATCGAAGGGATGAACCACGTGCTGAAAACTGCGCCTCCGGGGAGAGCCGAGCAGATGGCAACGTATTCGGATCCGACCCTGCCGGTGGTTCCCCGGCTGCTCGGGGAGTTAGCGGGATTCATTCACGGAGCGCGGAAGAAGGCGCGCTGAATCGTGACGTGTCACCGGTTCGCCATCGCATTCCTCGCGGCGGCGCTCGTTGGCGGTGCTCCTCTTTCGTTGCGAGCGCAGGCGGCGGAGCAGCGGTCGCGGGATTCGCTCATCGGAGTGGACAAGGTGAAGCACTTCTTCATCGCCGGGTTCCTGGAGAGCGTGAGCTTCGCGAGCCTGCAGGCCGCCGGGGCGGGACGGAGGCCGGCTCTTTCCGGAGCGATCGGGCTCACGACGGCCGCATCCATCGGGCGAGAGCTCCACGACCGGCGGACGAAGGGACTGTTCAGCTTGCGCGATCTCGTATGGGACGCGCTCGGGGCGGGGGCGGCGTTTCTGATTCTCTCGCGCACCCAGAAATAGCGATTCGTCCGCCGCATTATGCCGTTGGCAGGGCCTGCTCCATGTCGCGGCGGTACCTTCCATATATTCCGAGGCGTGAAACCTCGCACAAGATTCCTGCTTGGCGGAGTCCTGGTTCCTGGAACCTTCCGCGCAACGACGCTCCTCGCCAAGTGCGCTTCCCGCCATGAGAATGCGCCGGAGAAATACAAGGAAACTTCCGGGTACCGCTCGACAGCGAACGGCGCGTGATTCTGGTTGGTGAGCTGTCGCTATGGGTCGCCCTGCTCATGGCGACCTGGGCGGCGACGGTATCCTTCACGGGCGGCGCGCTTCGCAGGCGCGACCTGACGTTGAGCGGCGAGAGAGCGATCTACGCGACTCTCGCGATGGTGGTCCTGGCGTCGGCGGGTCTCTGGACGGCTCTGTTCACGCACGATTTCTCGATCAGGTACGTTGCGTCGTTCAGCAGCGCGAATCTTCCGAAGGTCTACACGTTCACGGCGTTCTGGGCGGGACAGTCCGGCTCAATGCTGTTCTGGTGCCTGATCCTCGCGGCCTACTCCTCGCTCGCGGTCTACAGCAACAGGGCGCGCAAGCACGAGCTCATGCCCTATGTGTCGGGCACACTCGCCGTCGTGATGATCTTTTTCCTCGCGATGATGTGCTTCGGCGCGAATCCGTTCGAGCGGCTCGACTGGATTCCGCCGGATGGGCGCGGAATGAATCCGCAGCTCCAGAATCCGGGAATGGCGATCCACCCGCCGACTCTCTACCTCGGCTACGTCGGCACGACGATTCCGTTTGCGTTCGTGATCGCCGCCCTCATTACGCGGCGTCTCGACGCCGAATGGCTGACGGCCATCCGGAAGTGGACGCTGGTATCGTGGTTCTTCAACACGACCGGGATCGTGCTTGGAATGTGGTGGGCGTACGTGGAGCTTGGATGGGGCGGATACTGGGCCTGGGATCCGGTCGAGAACGTGTCCCTGCTTCCGTGGCTCGTGAATACGGCGTTCCTGCATTCGATCATGGTTCAGGAAAAGCGGGGAATGCTCAGAAAGTGGAACGTTACGCTCGTCGCCTCGACGTTCCTGTTGTCAATCTTCGGAACATTCATCACCCGTAGCGGAATCATCTCCAGCGTTCACTCGTTTGCGCAGTCGCCGGTGGGGAACTGGTTCGCCGGGTTCCTGCTCCTGTCGATCGCGATCACCGCGTACCTCGTGACGACGCGGCTCAAGGATCTCGAGGCGAAGGCGAGTCTCGAAAGCATGGTGAGCCGCGAGGCCGCGTTCCTTTATAACAATGTGGTGCTCGTCGGCATCGCTTTCTCGGTGCTGTGGGGAACGCTGTTCCCGATCATCACCGAGGCGGTGCGGGGTGAGAAGATCACCGTCGGGCCGCCTTTCTTCAACGCGGTCAACATTCCGCTCGGCCTCGCGCTTCTGCTGCTGATGGGAATAGGGCCGCTGATCGCGTGGCGTCGCGCATCCGTGGCGAACCTGCAGCGGCAGCTCGCCGGGCCGGTGCTCGCCGGCCTCACGACGGGATTCGTGCTGCTCCTGTTCGGAATGCGTGACTTCACCGCCATCCTTGCCTACACGTTCGCGGGATTCGTCGCGATGACGGTGACTCAGGAGTTCTACAAGGGAGTGGGCGCGCGGAGAAGGATGTATGGCGAGAGCCTCGTGCCGGCGCTTGCGCGCCTCGTCGCGCGCAACCGGCGGCAGTACGGCGGATACATCGTGCACATGGGTATCGTGGTGATTTTCGCCGGGTTTGCCGGCCTCGCGTTCAAGAAGGAGTTCGACGTCACGCTCAAGGCCGGCGACTCGAAGGAGCTGACTGATCCGTTCGGCCACAAGTGGCGGTTCGTGAGCCAGGGTCTGTCGGCCTACGATATTCTCAACCGGCAGGTAACGGCGCTGGTGCTCGATCTCACGAGGGATGGAAAGAGCGCCGGGGTTCTCACGACCGAGAAGCGCCAGTACGTGGACAGCCGTGGCGCGCCGACGTTTGGGCCATCTACTGAAGTCGGCATCAGGGAGTCATGGCGGGAGGACGTGTATGTCGTTCTCGCCGGTGTGGGCGAGGACGAGAGCGCGGAGATCCGCATCACGTTCAACCCTCTCGTGCGGTGGGTATGGCTGGGAGGGGCGCTGATGGCGATCGGCGGTCTGGTGGTGATGTGGCCGCAGGTGCAGCGCCGGCGCGTCGAAAGCGGCTATGCCGCGGTGATGGCTCCGATAGAAGCCCCGGTAACAGAGCGCGAGCTCGCGGGAGCGACCGCCGCCGAGCTCGAGAAGCTTCAGGCCGCGGTGAGGGACGACAGCTGATACCGCTCATAGTCGGCACCCTGCTCGCGCTCGCCGCGCTCTCGTTCGTGCTTCATCCTCTCCTGATGGGTGATGCACTCGGTCAATCAGTCGCGCCGGCGGCACCTCCCACGGACCCGTCGCGGAATCAGGCGATTGACGCTCTTCGCGAGATCGAATTCGATCGCGCCACAGGGACGCTGTCGGAGCCCGACTACGACGCTCTCAAGGCGGTGTACACGCAGCGCGCCATTGACGCGATGCGCTCCGCGGAATCCGGCACTGTGTGCCAGCGATGCGGTCCGCGCCCGGAGGCCGGTGCGCGATTCTGTTCCAAATGTGGTGCCGGAATCAACGCTTTGAGGAGCTGGCGACGCGAGAGGAACTAAGCTTCCAGCGACTCCAACCTCTTCCTCGCCAGACGAACCGGCACGACCGTGGCGACGATGCACAACGCCGCTGCGAACCCGAATCCGAATACCATCTCCATCGGATCGCGCGCGGTGCCGAATGACTTCGACGCGAGGTAGCTGAAGACCGGACGCGCCTCGAGCGTGATGACGCACCCAATCACCACGATTGACGCCATCATGAACAGCAGTCCACCGAACGACGTCGGAATCTGCGCAGCGTTCTCGGTGTCGAAGCGCGGGAACATCGTCCCGAAGCCCACCGCCAGTCCGGCGATCGCGAAAGTCATCATCGTTATCGTCAGTACCGACACGGCCATGATGAAATCGCTCACCTTCATCAGCAGTCCAGTGGTCAGCACGAGCGCCAGTGCGAATAAGAGTAGCGGGATCGTACCCACCCAGAACTTGGACCACAGCAGGTCGCGCATCGGGAGCGGGCTGGAGCGCAGCAGCCACATCGTCCGCCCCTCGAGACTCACCCCCGGAAAGATGAATCGCGCTGCAATCGATGCGAGCACGAACCCGGCGAGGACGAGATTGAGGAAGGGAATCAGGTTCGCGATGAAGAACGTTACGCCCTCTCCCTTCATCGGCAGGAACTTGATGTTGAAGATGTACACGATCACCAGCACGGCGAGCAGGATCAGCTGCGACCATTGCGTCGTGTCGCGGAAAAAGAGGCGCACCTCCTTCATCACCAGCTCCCGCCGCACCAGGCCGAGGGGGGTGAGCATCCGGCTGAACGCGCCGGAAAAGACGCTCTGCTTCACCCACCGGTCGCTGCTCTCCTGCGCTTTCGAAAATCCCTTCGCGTACAGAGCGCGCTGCACCACCGCACCGATGACCACGAACGCGGCCGCCGTGGACCATAGCAGGTAGAGCGGAAGCGCGTCCGGCTCTTCATTCAGCCAGCTCATGACCGCGGTCTGCACCCACTCGCTCGGCAGCCACGGCGACGTCGGCGTCCGCAGAACGGAAATGAACTCGATGAGCGACCGGAATCCCTCGGGGCGCGCCAGCTGCTCGGGACGCATCAGCCGGAACAGCAGAATCACTCCGCCCGCGGAGAGCACCGCGATGACGCTCAGGATGTCTTTCGTGCGGCGCGCCGGAAAAAAGTTCACCAGCAGCAGCGTGATCGCCGAACCGATGGCAGTTGGCACGATCAGGAACGGGACGAACGTGCTGAACACGACGAACACGAACATCGGTCCACCGTGATACACGACTCCATAGGCGGCGAACAGCGGGACCGCCATCAGAATCACCATCCAGCTCGAATGCGCGCAGGTCTCGACGAGCTTGGCGGCGTAAAGCCGCAGCCAGTCCACCGGCCCCGCCACGAGCAGGTCGAGATCCCGCGCCAGAAAGAACGTCGACAGAGAGCTGATGACGTTGGACAACAGCAGCATTCCGAAGAAGCTCACGAGAATGAGCCCGAGCAGCTTTCCCGCGAGCAGCGGACCTATCTCCGGAATGCCGCGGAAGTACACGAGGAGCCGGTAGAGAATTGCGAAGAGGAATCCCCAGAACGCGAGTCCGACGATCCCGAGGACCACGCCTCGGCCCGCAGCTCCGGTCTGCTTCTTCACTGCGCGCGCGCGCATGCTCTGCCACTTGGGCGCGAGCAGATGGATGAACGACGGCCCCGTGACGGCCTCAGGCATCGAGAACGTCCACGAATTCGCGGGCGGCGTTTTCTCCGGTCAGATTGAGGAAGATCTGCTCCAGTCCTTCGGCGCCGGATGTGGAGCCCGCGCGCAGCTCGTCCATCGTTCCGAGCGAGCGGATCTTCCCGCCCTGGATGATCCCGATGCGGTCGCACATCGTCTCCGCGACCTCGAGCGTGTGCGTCGACATCATGATCGTGTGGCCGCGCCTCGTGTACTCGCGGAAGAGATCCTTGAGAATGCGGGTGGCTTTCGGATCGAGGCCCACCATTGGCTCGTCCACCACGATGACGTCCGGCTTGTGAATGAATGCGCTCGAGATGATGAGCTTCTGCCGCATGCCGTGGCTGTAGCTCTCCACCAGCTCGTCGCGCCATTCGTCCAGATCGAACAGCGTCAGCAGCTCGCGGCCGCGATGCTCGATGTCCTTCCCGTTCTGGCTGTAAAGTCCGGCGACGAAGCGCAGAAACTCGGCGCCGGTCAGCTTGTCGTAGATGAACGGCCGGTCGGGTATGTAGCCGAGAATGGACTTGGCTTTCATCGGATCGGCGGCCACGTCCACGCCGCCGATACAAACTTGGCCCGCTGTCGGTCGCAGAATACCGGCGATCATCCTCAGCGTCGTCGTCTTTCCCGCGCCGTTGGGGCCGAGGAATCCGAACAACTCACCCTTGGGTACGTGCAGGTCGATCGCGTCCACGGCGGTGAACGAGCCGTAGCGCTTCGTGAGTGCGTTGAGTTCTATCATGGCGTCATCATAGGACGAGCGGAGAGGGCTGCTGGTAATGCGGCACCGGGACGGGCCCGTTACCGCATTTCCCCGACCGCTTATCGGGAGTTCCCTGATGGATCGCCCGCATCGTCCCGGCGACGCTTCCGCTGACCACTTTTTTCAGTCCGCGAAGGCGGGCGGGAGCGGGATTTGTCCCATCAGAGCTGGGCCGAGCCATGGCGGGTGAAGGTCGTCGAGCCGCTGCGCATGATCTCACCCGCCGAGCGCGAGAGCGCCATCGCGCGGGCGGGCTACAACACCTTTCTGCTCGACGCCGACGACGTCTACATAGATCTCCTCACTGACTCGGGCACCAGCGCGATGTCGGACCGCCAGTGGGCGGGCATGATGATGGGCGATGAGGCCTACGCCGGCTCGCGGAACTTCTACCGGCTCCAGGGTGCCGTGCGGCGCTTCTATGGCTACGAGCATGTGATTCCGACGCATCAGGGTCGCGGCGCCGAGCACATCCTGTCGAAGATTCTCATCAAGCCGGGCGACCACGTCGCCGGCAACATGTACTTCACCACCACGCGCGCGCACCAGGAGCTGGCCGGCGCGACCTTCCACGACGTGATCTGCGACGAGGCACTCGAGCCGGCGTCGGAGTTCCCTTTCAAGGGCAACGTGGATCTGGCGCGGCTGGTCGAACTCGTCGAGCGCGTCGGTCCCGCGAACGTTCCATATATCTCGGTGGCCGCAACGGTGAACATGGCTGGCGGACAGCCGATAAGCCTCGAGAACCTGAGACAGGTGCGCGAGTACACACGCGACCATGGCATCAGGGTCATTCTCGACGCGACGCGTGCGGTGGAGAACGCGTGGTTCATCCAGCAGAAAGAACCCGGGCAGGAGCACCGTCTGGTGTCGGAGATACTGCTGGAGATGTGCAGTCTCTCCGACGGGGCGACGATGTCGGGCAAGAAGGACAGCCTGGTCAACATCGGAGGATGGCTCGGATTGCGGGAGGACCGGCTTGCCGACAACGCGAAGAACCTCCTCGTGCTGTTCGAGGGACTGCACACCTACGGCGGGCTCGCCGGCCGCGACATGGAAGCGATGGCGATCGGCATCGAGGAATCGGTGAGCGAAGATCACATCCGGAGCCGCATCGGCCAGGTCTTCTACCTCGGGCAGAAGCTGATTGACGCCGGAATCCCAGTCGTCCGGCCGATCGGCGGACACGCCGTCTTCCTCGACGCGGCCGCCATTCTTTCGCATCTCCCGCGCAAAAGGTTTCCGGCGCAGGCGCTCACCGCCGCGCTTTATGTAGAGTCGGGCATCCGCGCGATGGAGCGTGGAGCGGTGTCAGCCGGCCGCGACGAGACAGGCGCGAACCGCTACCCCGCTCTCGAGCTCGTTCGACTGACGATTCCCCGGCGGGTCTACACGCAGGCCCACATGGACGTGACGGCGGAGAGCGTCATCCGGGTTCATGCCGCTCGCGAACAGGTACCCGGCCTTCGTTTTACATACGAGCCGCCGATCCTGCGATTCTTCCAGGCCCGATTCGCGCCGGTGCCGCGCGTCGTCGCATGGGCGGGTGGCGCATCATACGTGACCATGACTGCAATCGGAGAATAGAATGAATCAGACGTTGAGCATTGACCAGGAATTGTCGGTGAACGAAGTGATGAAGCGGTATCCCGTGACGATGGAGGTATTCAACCGGTTCGGCATAGATACGTGCTGCGGCGGCAACGCCTCGGTGATCGAAGCTGCGCGACGCGATGGCGTGAACCTCGACTCGTTGCTCGACGCGATTCGCGATGCCGTGAGTCCGCAGTGAAGACGTATGACCTGCTGGCCCAAGCTGCGAGCGCCGTCTCTGCCCGTGCCGACCGACCTGCCACCGCGGTCGTGCATGACTCTGCAGACGCACGGCTGGTGATCTTCCGAATAGAGCCGGGACAGACGGTCGCGCCGCACACGAACCCCTCAACGGTGATGTTGTCGGTCATCGCCGGAAGCGGCAATGTGTCCGATGCGGAAGGCGAGCGCTCTGTCCGCGCCGGGCAAATCGTCACCTACGATCCGGGCGAGCTGCACGGAATGCGCGCCGGGGACGAGCGGCTGGTCATTCTCGCGATGATCGCGCCGAGGCCGGGCGCTGCGCGGTAGATCCGCGATGTAGGGATTTCCCTCACCCCGTCGCGGGCGTTCCCTGAGCGAACTTCCACCAATCTCCGACAGGTGATGCATCGGCTCCGAAGCTTTCTTATCTTTTACTGATCACAGCCGGTCTTTCGGAGGTTTGAAATGCTTTCCCGCAGGGCCGTAGGTGACGCGCATTCCTCACACGATGCAACCCGCGCGATGGATGGACTGCGCCGCGTGGTGCGCGCCGTACGCTCGGGGAACTCTGAAGCCGAGCACACTCTCGGCATCTCGTCCGCTCAGCTCTTCGCCTTGCGCGCAATCGCGGCGCAGCCGGCCGGATCGCTGCACGAGCTCGCCGAGCACACGCTGACATCGCAGAGCAGCGTATCTGAAGTAGTTGCGCGCCTCGTGGCGCGCGGCCTGATCAAACGCACACCGTCGTCGCGGGATCGACGGCGAATGGAACTGACGATCACCGAGCAGGGCTGGGAGTTGCTCGTTCGCACGCCGGAAACGGTGCAGGAGCAACTTGCCGCCGGCTTCATGTCCCTGCCGCCCGTGCAAAGACGCGCTCTCGCCGAAGGCATCGAGGCCTGGATGTCCGCGGCCGGTCTCACCGCAGTGCCGGCCGCGATGTTCTTCGAGGCCGCTGGAGCTGAGTCGCCAGCGTCTATCAATCCCTCAAGTGCAGCAACCACCGGCGCTGCCGGCTAACCCACGGACAACTACGATGCATCTCAGCAATTCCGCGGCGGACACGAGACCTCTTCCCGTCATCATTCAGGGCGGCATGGGTGTCGGCGTGTCCAGGTGGACTCTCGCCCGCGCAGTATCGCTCTCCGGCCAGCTCGGCGTCGTCTCGGGGACCGGCATGGACGCCGTTTTGGTGCGGCGCCTTCAGGATGGGGATCCGGATGGACACGTTCGCCGCGCGATGGATCATTTCCCGATCCCTGGCGTCAGCGAGCATGTGCTGCATCGCTACTTCCTTCCCGGCGGTCGTGCTCAAGGCGCGCCGTACAAGGCGCTCCCGCTCTACAAACAGAATGTGAGCATTGCGCGCCAGCACGTCACGATCCTCGCGAACTTCGTCGAGGTCTGGCTGGCCAAGGAAGGCCACGACAACCCCGTCGGCATCAATCTGCTGACGAAGGTGCAGATGCCGAATCTTGCGTCACTGTACGGCGCAATGCTGGCCGGAGTGGACTACGTGCTGATGGGAGCAGGCATTCCGCGCGAGATTCCCGGTGCGCTCGACGCTCTTGCCGAACATCGCCCTGCGCGGATCAGGCTCGACGTGGATGGCGCGAGCAGCGCCGACGCCTATTATCTCGATTTCGATCCCGCGATTCACTGGCCTGATCATGGCGCGCCGCTGAAGCGTCCGCGGTTTCTGCCGATCATCTCGGCCAGTTCGCTCGCGACGACGCTTGCGCGAAAGGCGACGGGGCGAGTGGACGGGTTCGTCGTCGAGGGCCCGACGGCCGGAGGCCACAACGCTCCTCCGCGTGGCGAGCCCCGCTTCACTGACGATGGCGAGCCGGTCTATGGCGAGCGCGATGTGGTGGATCTCGAGAAGATACGCGAGCTCGGTCTTCCGTTCTGGCTGGCAGGCGGAAGAGGCTCGCCCGAAGGAATGAGAGCCGCACTTGCCGACGGCGCCGCCGGCATTCAGGTAGGAACCCTGTTCGCGTACTGCGACGAATCGGGATTGACGCCTGAGATAAGGGCGCGTATACTCGCCGCCGTATCGGCCGGAAGGGTGCGCGTCCGCACCGATCCCCGTGCTTCGTCGACCGGCTACCCGTTCAAGGTCGTCGAGGTTGATGGGATGCCAAGGCAGAACGACACGCGCGTGCGCGTATGCGATATCGGCTACCTGCGGACCGCGTACCGCGATGCCGACGGCAAGCTCGGTTATCGCTGCTCGGCTGAGCCCGTGGATGCGTATGTGAAGAAAGGCGGTGACGTCGCGGACACTGTCGGCCGCCGCTGTCTGTGCAACGCGCTTCTATCGAACATCGGACTGGCGCAGGAGCGCGATGAGGGAGCGGAGCTTCCTCTGATCACGAGCGGTGACGATCTCGTCTCTCTTGGCGGCTTCCTCGCCGGCAGAAGCGGATATTCAGCCGCCGATGTGATCGCTCACCTTCTTGCCGGGACGAGCGCGACCGCGGCGTGAGCAGAGGGTCAGCGCCTTCGTGCGGAGCGCCCCGTGCGATGTGCTCGTGGTCAGCACGCCGCAGGTCGTGGTCTCGCCCCCCTGAGTGATCTGCGGTCGTTGCCGCGGAGGTACGGTTCACATCCTGCATGTCGAGGAGACGGCCAGGCATCCGCGAAGGCACCGCCGACAGGTCATTCTGGTACCGCCACTGCGTGAGGCATCAACTGATGGCAGCGGAAGCTCCGGCGAAGATTCCCGGCGAGGACGCGGCTCCGACACCTGGAAGCAGCGTGACAAGCGATCATGGGGTCCCTTGGTACACGCGGGCGGTGGCCACGGTCGCCGCCGATCTTGGCACAGACCTCCAGTCGGGACTCGACGACGCGGAGGCCACTCTGCGGCTGGCGAGTCACGGGCCCAACGCACTGGTCGAGAGCCGGCGGCGTGGTCCGGCGCGGATCCTCCTGGCGCAGTTCACCGACTTCATGGTAATCGTGCTGCTGGCTGCCGCGGTCGTGGCGGGGGCCATCGGCGAACCGCAGGACACCATCGCTATCATCGCCATCGTCGTTCTCAACGCGATGCTCGGCTTCGTGCAGGAGTACCGGGCGGAGCGGGCCGTTGCCGCGCTCAAGGCCATGGTCGCGCCCCAGGCGCGGGTCCAACGTGCGGGCGTCGCGCGTACAATCCACGGCACCGAGCTGGTGCCCGGCGACCTGGTGCTCCTCGAGGCCGGTAACGTGGTGCCCGCCGACCTCCGGCTGATCGAGGTCGCACAGCTCCGGATCGAAGAGGCGGCCCTGACCGGGGAGTCCCAGCCAGTCGACAAGATTACCGATGTACTCGCGGAACCGGAGCTGCCGCTCGGTGATCGGCGCAACATGGCCTACAAGGGCACGATGGTGACCTACGGCCGGGCCGTTGGCGTCGTGGTCGCCACCGGAATGCAGACGGAACTTGGACGCATCGCCGCACTGCTCCGCGAGGAGGAGGAGGTCAAGACGCCGCTACAGCGGCGGCTGGCGCGCTTCGCCCAGCGACTCGCGCTCGCGGTCCTCGCCCTCTGCGCCGTGATCTTCGGCATCGGGCTACTGCGTGGCGAGGAGCCGGTCCTGATGTTCCTGACCGTGTTGAGCCTCGCGGTCGCCGCCATTCCGGAAGCGCTCCCCGCCGTCGTGACGGTGTCGCTCGCGCTCGGGGCGCGACGCATGGTGGCGCGCAACGCCCTCATTCGGCGGCTACCGGCCGTGGAGACGCTCGGCTCGGTGACGTTCATCTGCTCGGACAAGACGGGCACCCTCACGGAAAACCGGATGCGGGTGCGGGCGATTCGGACAACGGACGCCTTGGCTCGCGACGCACAATCACCGAAGGGCGCCGAGAGCGCTACGCCCCCCCTGCTGCTGGCACTGGCACTCAGTAACGACGCGGAGCGCGGACCCGACGGCGCTGTACAGGGCGATCCCACCGAGGCCGCGCTCTTCCAGGCAGCGGCTGATGCCGGCTACGAGAAGGCCACGCTCGAGCGGACGATGCCCCGGCTTGGGGAGATTCCCTTCTCTTCAGAGCGGGGGAAGATGACCACGATGCATCGCGACGGTGGGGGAGTGATCGCGTTCACCAAGGGTGCGCCGGAGCGGGTGCTCAAGCGCTGTACCCACGGCCTGACCGCGTCTGGGGTGGGGTCGCTCGACCAGTCGGAAGTGAGCGCCGCGGCCGAGGCGATGGCGGCGGACGGACTCCGGGTTCTGGCGGTCGCTTCGCGGAACTTCGCCGCGTTGCCCGAGGATCTGTCGCCGGATGCGATCGAGGGGGATCTGACCTTCCTGGGCCTGGTCGGTCTCCTCGATCCACCCCGCCCGGAGGCACGTGCCGCCATCGAGGAATGCAAGACGGCGGGGATCCACGTCGTCATGATCACCGGCGATCATCCGGCCACCGCGGCCGCGATCGCCCGCCAGCTCGGCATCGTGGAGGATGGCGACCGCCGCGTCATCGCCGGGCCCGAGCTGGCGCGGCTCTCGGGCGACGCCCTTGGCGACATCGTCGAAGGCGCGCCCGTCTACGCCCGGGCCGCGCCGGAGCAGAAGATCAAGATCGTCAAGGCGCTCCAGGAACGCGGCCAGATCGTCGCCATGACCGGTGACGGTGTCAACGACGCTCCGGCGCTTCGGCGAGCGGACATCGGCGTGGCGATGGGCCGGAGCGGAACCGATGTGGCCCGGGAGGCCGCGCACATGGTCCTCCTGGATGACAACTTCGCCACCATCGTAACTGCGGTACGCGAGGGCCGCCGGATCTACGATAACATCCGCAAGTTCGTTCGGTACGCGCTGACCTGTAACTCCGCCGAGATCTGGACCCTCTTCCTGGCCCCGTTTCTTGGTCTGCCCGTGCCGTTGCTTCCCATCCATATCCTGTGGATCAACCTGGTTACTGACGGCCTGCCAGGGGTCGCATTGGCCGTCGAGCCGGCGGAGCGCGGCGTGATGCGGCGTCCCCCCCGGCCGCCGACCGAGGGCATCTTCGCGCGCGGGCTCTGGCAGCACGCATTGTGGGTCGGCCTGCTGATGGGTGGCGTCGCCCTCGTTACCCAGGCGTGGGCCTACCATGCCGGCTCGGCCCACTGGCAGAGCATGACTTTCACTGTACTGGCCCTGTTGCAGCTTGGTCACCTGTTGGCCATCCGTTCGGAGCGCGATGCCTTTCACCGCGGGTTCTTCTCGAACCTGCCGCTGCTCGGCGCCGTCACGTTCACGGTGGGCCTGCAGCTCGCGACGCTCTACGTACCGGCCCTCAATCGGGTGTTCAAGACGGAACCGCTCAGCGGACCGGAACTGGCCTTCTGTTTCGCGCTGTCCACGGTAGGGTTCGTCGCCGTCGAAGTTGAGAAGCTGCTGGTGCGGCGGGGAGTGCTTTACCGCGGCGACCCGGATCCGGCGCGGCCATGATCCAGGCACTGCTGTGGTTTGCCGCGAGCGGCGCGATCATCGTGGTGGCCGGCACCCTGCCGTCTGGCTCGGCGCCTTCGATCTCGCCGTGGGCAACCTGTTTGGCTCCAACAGCTTCAACATGATCATCTTTCTGGCGCCGCGATTCGACCGCTGGGAATTCGGCAGCGTGCTCATGGTACTCAGCTATTTCGGCGGACTGTTGTTGCTCTACCGACACACTGGGGCCCGTTCGTAGACCTTTGCGAGCGCCGGCTGACGGCGCTGGGGAGAAGCGTACCATGGCGGCTTACATTGCAGCGTTCGAAGAGCTCTCCCGCGAGAGCGTCGCCATCGCTGGAGGCAAGGGCGCCAACCTTGGCGAAATGACCCGCGCCCAATTCCCGGTTCCCCCGGGGTTTGTAGTGACGGTGGATGCATTCCTGAGCGCACTCGACACCGCCGGCATTCGCGAGGAGCTGCGCCGGCTGTACGCCGAAGTACCTGCCGATGATCCACAGCTGCTCGCAGCATCTTCGGAGCAGATGCGGGCGCTCGTTCGCAAAGCCGGCATGCCCCCGCAGATACGCGATGCCGTCATCGCCGCGTATGCAAAGCTCGGTGCCAGCGTTCCGGTGGCCGTGCGGTCATCTGCCACGAGTGAGGACACGGGCACGACCTCCTTTGCCGGCATGCATGAGTCGTACACCAACGTGGTCGGCCCCGATACGCTGGTCGAGCGGATCGGGGCGTGCTGGATGTCGGCGTATGGCCAGCGCGTCATCGCGTACCGGAAATCGCAGGGCATGCTCGAGGAGCCGGTGATCGCGGTGGTGGTGCAGCGCATGGTCAACTCATCCCGCTCGGGAGTGACGTTCACGGCCGACCCATCGACAAGCGACACGGACACGATCGTCATCGAAGCCGCCTTCGGCCTGGGCGAAGTCGTTGTCGGTGGTCAAGTCGAAGTGGACACGTACAGCCTGTCAAAAGCGGGACCCCGCATTCGGCAGGTGCGCATCGGGCACAAACAGTTCAAGATCGAGCGTGACTCTGACGGACGAGAGCGCAAGGTGGACCTCGACCCCACAGAGGCTGAGCGCCGCGTCCTGACCGACGCGGAGGTAGAGGGTCTTGGTCGTGTCGCTCTTGCAGTCGAGCGTCACTACGGTACCCCACAGGACATCGAGTGGGCGGAAGAGGGGGGAAAGTTCTTTCTGGTCCAGACTCGGCCCATCACCACACTCGGGACGTCTGCGGCTGGTGGCATCCTGGTCAGCGGCTTGGGGGCCGCTCCGGGGATTGCGAGCGGCAGGGTCCGGGTTCTGATGTCCCCAGCCGAGGGGAGCAGCCTGCAGAAGGGTGAAGTCCTGGTTGCCCCGATGACGTCGCCCGACTGGGTGCCGACCATGCGACGAAGCGCCGCAGTTGTCACCGACAGCGGGGGAATGACGTGCCACGCGGCAATCGTCAGCCGTGAGCTTGGAATCCCTTGCGTCGTTGGCGCGCGCACCGCCACCCGCACGCTCCGGGCGGGAGAGGTGGTCACCGTCGATGGTCGCCGCGGGCAGGTGATTGCCGGAGCCTCGCCACAGGTACACGCGGCACCGACGGTGGCAATATCGCCCGCGGTCGATTCGTCAGGCGAGAACACCGTACTGGCAACCAAGCTCTATGTCAACCTCGCGATGGCCGACCACGCCGAAGACGTGGCCGCGCTCCCCGTGGATGGCGTGGGCCTTCTTCGCGCCGAGTTCATGATCCTGGATGCCTTGGGCGGCAAGCACCCTAGAAACGAGGTATTGCGGTTGGGCGGAGCACAGGAGTTTGTCACTGCGATGGCCGCCAAACTGCTCCGCATCACCCGGGCCTTCATGCCTCGACCGGTCATCTACCGAACATATGACTTTCGCACCAACGAGTTCAGAGGGCTCGAGGGCGGGACTTCGCACGAACCGCAAGAAGAGAATCCGATGATCGGCTACCGCGGGTGCTTTCGGTATGTGAAGGACCCCGCGCTGTTCCAGCTCGAGCTCGAGACGCTCGCGCAAGTCCGCGCCGAGACACCCAACCTGCACGTCATGATTCCGTTCGTGCGAACCAAATGGGAACTCGAGCGCTGCCTGGAGCTGATCGACAAGAGTCCGCTCGGTTCCGACCGCACGCTGCTGCGCTGGGTGATGGCAGAGGTCCCGTCGGTCATCTACTGGCTACCCGAATACGCGAACTGCGGTATCCACGGGGTGTCGATTGGCTCAAACGATCTGACGCAGCTCATGCTTGGGGTCGATCGGGACTCTGCACTCTGCGCGGAACTGTTTGATGAATCCGATCCCGCAGTCGTCGACGCGATAGGTCAGATCATCCGCGGAGCCCGGGCGTCTGGCCTGACCTCTTCGCTGTGCGGTCAGGCTCCGTCAAACCGGCCGGAGTTTGCGGAGACGCTCGTTCGACTCGGCATAACTTCCATCTCGGTGAATGCGGACGCCGTGGCGGCGGCGCGGCGGGTGATCGCGTCTGCTGAGCAGCGGCTGCTCCTCGATGTCGCGCGCGACCGCACGGGTGAGCCGGCGGAACTCAGCAGCAAACGGTGATCTGTCGGCGACATCCCGGCGGCCCGGGCGCGAAGAGTCTGGAGAGATAGCAGTGAACCGGCCAAGAGGCGCGTTTTGGATCGCCGTGTATCTGACGCTGGTGCTCGCACCGGTCCTTGCGCTGCTCATCGGGCCCACCCCGCCTGGCCGCGGATTCTGGTGGGAGTTCGCCATCGCGATCGGCTTCGCGGCCACCACCATGATGGGCGTGCAATTCGTGCTGACCGCGCGGTTCCGCCGGGCCGCCGCACCATTTGGCATCGATATCGTCTACTATTTCCACCGGTACCTGGCACTGGTCGCCGTCGGACTGGTTCTGGCGCACGTGCTGGTGCTCCTGGTGGTGGAGCCGGTACTCCTCGGACTGCTCGCCCCCTGGCAAGCTCCCGCGTACATCACGGCCGGGCTAGCCTCCGTGGTCGCGGTTCTGCTGCTCGTCGGCGTCTCGCTCGGCCGGAAACGATTCGGCATCCGCTACGAGACGTGGCGGTGGACGCACGGACTGCTGGCGATCCTCGTCATCTGTCTCGCGCTCGTGCACATCTGGGGCGTCGGGTATTACGTTGCGGTCCCTTGGAAGCGAGCGCTGTGGGTGGGGATCGCAGCATCGTGGGTGGCGATTCTGGGTTACGTAAGAGTTGTCAAACCGTGGCGCCTGATGCGGCGACCATATCGGGTCGCGGAGCTGCGCCCAGAACGTGGTGATGCGTGGACCATGGTAGTTGCACCCGTCGGCCATACAGGGTTCTCGTTTCACGCCGGCCAGTTCGCGTGGGTGACCGTGGGCCGTTCCCCATACACGATGAGCGAGCACCCTTTCTCGATCTCGTCGCCTCCCGCGTCAGGAGGGGAGCTCGCGTTCGCCATCAAGGAACTCGGGGATTTCACGGGGACCGTCGGACAAATTCCGCTCGGGGAACGGGTCTGCGTGGACGGTCCCCATGGCGCGTTCACGGTCGACGCGCATGCCGCCACAGGCTACGTGTTTGTTGCTGGCGGTATCGGGATCGCACCGATCATGAGCATGTTGCGCGCCCTCGCGGATGCCGGAGACACACGACCGCTCACGCTCGTTTACGCGTACCGCCGCTGGGAGCGCCTGACGTTTCGGGAGGCGATCGACGAACTCAAGACGCGTCTGAGTCTTTCCGTCATCTATGTCCTGGCGGAACCTCCCGAGGGATGGTCCGGAGAGCACGGCCTGGTGAGCGAGGCGTTACTCGATCGCCATCTTCCGCCAGAGCGTGCCGAGCTGCAGTACCTTGTCTGCGGCCCCGTGCCGATGATCGATGTGGTTGAGCGAGCGCTGTATCAGCTCGGTATTCCGCTGGACCGAGTGCATTCGGAGTTGTTCGATCTGGTGTAGTAGCGTGCATAGCGCGGGACGGACACATGCGTCGTTACATGGCGAGACAGCTGGCGATCACGACAGGCGCAATTCTTGTCGCCCTTGCCGCAATCTTTGCGCTCCTGCAGAACCCGTGAGTGAAGTTGCGGGCACAAGCCGGCCTATGACAGACTTTCAAAGGCTGATCTCGACGCGTTTGGTCTCATACCTCAAGAGCTTGAGGACAACCGCGAAGGTCTAGTGAGTCACATCCCGATGAAGGGCACTCCGCGTGAGCCGCGCTACCGCGTGGAGGGCACGCACACGTGTATCGACATATCCCTGCATACGGCGCAGCAGCTCTTTGACTGGCGTGATCCCGCCCCCTTTCGCGAACGCGACCTCGACGAAGATGCTGCCGACTACATCTACGCCGCCGCCACAGATATTCCCCGCGAGAGACCTCTCAAGCTCGTGCTTGTCCTGGAACAGCCACTCGGTCCGTCGCTCAGCGCATCGGTGATCGAGACTGCCGTGCGCGCACACTTTCAGTACGAAGCGGATCGGGTGAATCGACAACTGCGTCAGCAGCGCCGCTTTGGGCGAGTTGCGCTTGCCGCTCGTCAACGGCGGACGTCGATTGCTCCACATGAGAGCGCTTGCCCCCGCGCCCGCCCATGTCCCGTTGCGTCAGGCAGGGACACCAGCGCCAGCGTTTAGCCCCGTCCGCAGCGCTCCGCGGACCGCCAACAGTTCGCCAACGTTGTCGAGCGTGAGGAGTCCGATCACCCGCCCCTCGTCCAGTACGGGGGCGGTGTGGGTCACGTGCACGCGCAGACGCGCAAGGACCGCATCGAGAGCTTCGCCGGGTGTGGCCGATTCGAAGGCGGACACCATCGCATCGCGCACAAGTACTTGCTGGCCTCCACGCGCCAGACCGGCGATCAGCCCGGTACGCGTGAGAATTCCCGCCAAGCGGCCGTCTTCGAGAACCGGAAAGTCGACCTGTGCTCCGGCCAGCAGCCGCTCGGCCGCCTCAGCCAGCGTCGCCGTCGTCGGCAGGGATTCGAACTGCGTCACCATGGCCTGGCGCACCGTCGTGCCCTTCAACAGGGCTGTAGCCTCAACGCTCCCCGCCTCAGCCGCAGCGGTGATCCAAATGAATACTGCGATCAGCGTGATCATGGGATTGACGAACAGGCCCAGCGTGCCGAGTACCAAAGCAATGCTCCGCCCGACGCGCGCCGCCGTCTGCGTAGCGCTCACATAGTTCATCCGCATCGCCAAAGTCGCCCTCAGGACTCGGCCGCCGTCCAACGGAAACGCCGGGATGAGGTTGAACACGGCCAGAGACACATTGACCCAAACCAGCCGGCCCAGGACCGTGTGAAAGGTCAGTGGCTGCGACCAGTCGGCCGACAGCGGCTGCGACAGCATCTGCGCGACCAACGCCAGCAGGAGTGCCAGACCCACGCTCACTGCGGGACCAGCGATCGCCACCAGGAGTTCGTGAAGGGGTCGCTCCGGCATTCGGTCCAGCCGCGCGACCCCGCCAATCGGCAGCAGAATGATGTCGCGCGTGTGCACGCCGAAGCGCATCGCTGTCACCGCATGCCCAAGCTCGTGCAGAACGACAATGCTGAAGACGGCGAGCATGAACGCAACCCCCGATACAGCGCCTGCCACCGTCCCAACCGCGCGGTACTGCGACACCGCGACGAAGAAAAGGAGCAGCAGAAAGGTCGCATGCATCGAAAGCTCAATGCCGAAGACCTTTCCGAGACGAATCGTCCATTTCATCTGGTCACATCCATGGACAGGGAATTCAGCCGAGGTGGATGCAGTATGCGGCAAGCCGCGGCGATGGGCAACGTGTCAGGCACCCGACTGTCAGGCACCCGACGGGGCGGCAGCCCACGAGTGCCTGATCGTCAGGTTTCGCTGGGAGTATCAAACGGCTGAACCTGGTCAGCGCCTTCTCCGCTCGACGGGTGGAGGCGCGGCCGTTCCGGGCGATGCGGGATGATCGATTCGCCAGTTCCCGAACGCGAGCTCGAAAGCCGTTCGGGCGAGGGAGACACCGCCTGGCTCGCTCGCCGCGAGAAGCCTACCCGACGCGTCGACCCACGCGGTCAACGGAGACGCCTTTCCTGTTATTCGCCATCCGCGCACGGAATCCTGGTGCGCCTTGAGCCAGCGGCCGCTCGTCGAATCGAACCCGGCGCTGTCCGCAACGAGGAACAGAGAATCGGCTTCGATCCTTATCGTGACTTCGCGAAGCCCGCGCGAAAGCGGATCGAAGATCGCAACTCTCGCCGTATCACCGACCCTCGGATTCTTCGTGAGCATCAGGAGCAGCGGTGACATGGTCGGAACGAAAACGGGCTTCGTTGCGACTGCTTCCTGCGTGATCGGGCGCTCACCTTTCGTCTCCGTGGTGATGCGGAGCGTCTTCTCCTCGCCCTCCTGCATCACGCCTCGCAGCGTGAACGGCGTCACGCCCCCGACAGCGCGTATCATGAAGTCGCGCAATCTGAGGCCGCGCGTGAATCGCGCTTCTGACCGCGCCTCGAGTCGCAGGACCTGCTTCCCAACTGGAATCTCTCCACGCACGAAATCCACGGAGATGACACGCGTCTTCGACGTGTCAATGGCCGACGAAGCGGCGCCGACCTGCTTCTCACCCTGTTGAAGCGTGTAATAGTAAGTCGCTGGCGAGACGCGGAGCCCGGCTTCGGTCAGCCCCTGCTCCGGTGTACGCGTGCTGTTGCGCCGGTAGAGCAGGGCCAGGCCCGTCACCCACACGGCGATGACGGCTATGGCAATTGCTTTCCTGCTCACGCGATGGTCAGACTGGTCTCGCTGTTGATCCAGCCCAGATATCGTTCCAGGCCGCCGGTGACCGGTATCGCGAGCAGCTCCGGCACCTTGTACGGGTGCAGCTCGGCGAACGCACGTCGCAGGCCTTCGATGCATCCCGACCGCGTCTTGAGCATCACGACCGCCTCCTGCTCGTCGGCGATCTTGCCCTCCCACCGGTAGATAGACCGCGCGCCGGGCTGGACCGTCCCGCAGGCGATGAGCCGGCGATCCAGCAGTGCCCGGATGAGCTCAACGGCTTCGTCCGCGTTCGCGATGGTGGTGAGCACTACTACTGCGTCAGTATGAGCCAAGCCCGAGTCCCGAAAAAGTCTGGTCGAAGATAATACGCGGAGCGGAGTCCGTAGTCACCGGTTTCTTATCGCCAGGTGGGGTCTTTCTCCCGTCCGCCCGCGTCGCGGGTCGTTGCTTCGGCCCCGCGACGGGTCGTCGTCGCCTGGCGGGGGCTCGATTCCGGACGAGCGGGCACGCCGCGCGGCCCCGACCAGTGAGCCGGGGGGCGACA
>JAUSJA010000035.1 GCA_030647905.1 Gemmatimonadaceae bacterium
GCCATTGACGGTCGCGGCAAGGAATACCTCAGCGACAGTCATCCGGAGCTGGCTCACGCCAAGCGTGAGAATCAGGGGGAAGTTGAATGTCGGAGAGGTGCCCGGGTTGAAGTCGGTGGCGAGTGCGACCGCCGCCCCCGCCGCGATGAGCGCCCGCGCGGGCGCTTGCCGCTGCCGGCCAAGGAAGAGCATCGTGCCAGGGAGCAGTGTCGCCACGGTTCCCGATGCCGCAAGAGCGGCGATCCCCTGCTCGGAGACGGCTCCGAGGTGGTCGGCCGAAACGGCGCCCAGATCGGCGGCCAGCTCGGCGCCGCCGTGCGGCTCGAGCTCGTCGGCGTGCAGCTTGATTCCGAGACCGGCGGCGCGCGACGCCGAGAGAATGTCCCGCGTCTCGCTGAGAGTGAAGACGCCGGGCTCGCAAAACACATCGGCAAATCGCGCCAATCCCTCACGGGCGACGGCCGGAAGCATCTCGTCCATGAGCAGCCGCACGTAATCGCGGCGTCGTGTGTCGGAGCCGCTGAACTCCTGCGGGATCTCGTGTGCGCCGAGCCATGTGGGCACGAGTCGCACAGGCACCTCGCGGGCGAGGCGGGCGACGACGCGCAGCGACTTGAGCTCGTCATCGAGCGACAGACCGTAGCCCGACTTCACTTCGATCGTCGTCGAACCGTACGATGCGAGCCGGAGAATTCGCGGCAGCGCGAGATCGAACAGCTCATCCTCGGTGCGCGCGCGCAGGTCGGCCACCGATGAGTGAATTCCACCGCCGCGCCGTGCGATCTCCATGTAGCCGACGCCCGATGCGCGCAGCTCCTGCTCCTCGTACCGCGCGCGACCGAAGATGGCGTGGGTGTGCGAGTCCACCAGTCCCGGCGAGAGAACACGTCCTTCGCAATCAATTACGTCGGCGCCGGCGTGAGAGCGCTCCAGCTCGTCCGGCGGGCCGACGGCGGCGATCTGCCCTTCATTCACGGCGACCGCGACAGCGGTGAGAACACCGGCGTCGCGCATCTCCGCGCCGCGCCGCGCCCGGCCCGGGCCGGCGCACGTCACGACCTGCGCGGCATTGACGAAGAGAAGACGGCTCATCGCTGCGTCGCCATCACGTCGCGGATGCGCGATATGCGGATCGGCGCCTGCGCCTCGCCGCGACAGGCGTAGAAGCAGGCGTTGCATTGAATCGGCTCGTACTTCCTGAAATCACGCCAGTGGAAGTCGGTCGGAAAGTCGGGACACCGTTTCACATGGCCCGCCGGGTCAACGTGGATGGTGCGGATCCCGGAGCGGCACGGCTCGGTGATCTCGCCGCGAATGTAGCGCGGAATCTGCTCGAGATAGTAGTCGGAGTTCGTGATCACGCCGCGGTTCCGCTTCTTGTACGACAGCAGCTCCGCTGTCACCGCCTCGAGCTCGCGCAGCTTGTCCGATCCGATGAGACCGTCGCGGTTGCCGTTCTTGGAGTCGGTGTAGGTGCTGAAGTTGACGCCGACGCCGAGCTCGCGCGCACGCATCACGATCGGCATGAGCTGATCGAGATTCGAGTCGCGGATCACGGTGTTGAATCGAATGCTGTCCACGCCGAGCGCTCGCATGCACGGGATCACGTCGAAGATCTTCGACGACAGTCCGGGGATGCCGCGCGCCCGGTCGTGCCGCTCGTCGAGGAAATCGAGCGAAATGTTGAACTGGTGGATTCCCGCGTCCCAGAGCGACCTGGCGCGCTCGGCAGTGAGCATTCCACCGTGGGTTATCAGCGTCGAATACTGCACGCGTACCGCGCCGTCCACGGCCGCAACGATGTCCTCGAGATCGCGGCGCAGGGTCGGCTCGCCGCCGGTGTAGGTGATCATCATCGGGTTGAAGAACTTCGCGGCGTCCACGAAGCTCTCGAGCTCGTGCGCGCGGGCTGACGGCTCGGTCTTCCAGTAGTCGCAGAAGCCGCAGCGCGCGTTGCACCGCAGGGTCACCTCGAAATGGACGAGAACGGGCTTTTTCACGACGCTCAGATACGCATACTTCGCCAGGAACACGGGCACGTGCCATGGACGGAACTTGCTCGAGAGCATCTACTCTCGCATCGGCAGATCGATCCCGTGCGCTGCGGCGGTGGCGATGGCGGTCTCGTATCCGGCGTCGGCATGGCGGGCGACTCCGATTCCCGGATCGTTGGTGAGCACGCGCTCCAGTCGCGCGCGCATCTCCGGCGTTCCGTCGGCGACGATCACCTGCCCGGCGTGCAGCGAGTTGCCGATGCCGACGCCACCGCCGTGGTGGAACGACACCCACGAGGCGCCGCTCGCCACGTTGAGCAGCGCGTTCAGGATCGGCCAGTCGGCGATTGCGTCGCTGCCGTCGAGCATTCCCTCCGTCTCGCGGAACGGTGAGGCGACGCTGCCGGTGTCGAGATGATCGCGGCCGATGACGATCGGCGCCGATATCTCGCCTGACGCGACGAGGTCGTTGAGCGCGACGCCGAACCGCGCGCGCTCGCCCTGCCCCAGCCAGCAGATTCGTGCCGGCAGTCCCTGGAAGCTGATTCTCTCGCGCGCCAGCGTTATCCAGCGCCGGAGATGCTCGTCATGCGGAAACAGCTCGAGAACGAGATCGTCGGTGCGCGCGATGTCGCGCGGATCTCCCGACAGAGCCACCCACCGGAACGGGCCCTTCCCTTCGCAGAAGAGCGGCCGCACATACTCGGGAACGAATCCGGGAATCCGGAACGCATCGCGAAGTCCGGCGTCGAATGCGACGGTGCGAATGTTGTTGCCGTAGTCGAAGGTGATGGCGCCGCGGCTCTGCATCTCCAGCATCGCCGTTACGTGGACGACCGCCGAGGCGGTCGAGAGCTCGACATAGCGCACGGGATCCGCGTCGCGGAGCGCGAGCGCCTCATTGAGCGGCATCCCCGCCGGGACGTAGCCGTTGAGCATGTCGTGCGCGCTCGTCTGATCGGTCAGCACGTCGGGCACGATTCCCCGCGACGCTATCGCCGGCAGAATATCGGCGGCGTTGCCTACGAGGCCGACCGAAAGCGCGGTGCCGGACGAGCGTGCCTCGTCAATCCAGTCGAGCGCTTCGTCGAGCCGGGACGTCTTGCGGTCGCAGTACTTCGTCTCGATGCGCCTGTCCACGCGCGACTCGTCCACTTCCACAGCGAGCACCGCTGCGCCCTGCATCGTCGCCGCGAGCGGCTGCGCTCCTCCCATTCCACCGAGCCCCGAGGTCAGAACGAATCGTCCGCTCAACGAGCCGCCGAAATGCTTTCGCGCGACCGATCCGAGCGTCTCGTAAGTCCCTTGCACGATGCCCTGCGAGCCGATGTAGATCCACGATCCCGCGGTCATCTGCCCGTACATCGTGAGGCCTTGCTGCTCGAGCGCGCGGAACTTGTCCCACGTCGCCCAGCGCCCGACAAGATTGCTGTTGGCGATGAGCACGCGGGGCGCCGACGGGGTCGTGCGGAACACGCCGACGGGCTTGCCGCTCTGCACCAGCAGCGTTTCGTCGTTCTCCAGCCGTCTCAGCGTCCTGACGATCGCATCGAACGATTCCCAGTTTCGCGCTGCTTTCCCAGTCCCACCGTAAACCACCAGGTCCTCGGGCCGCTCGGCGACGTCGGGGTCGAGGTTGTTCATCAGCATCCGGAGGGCGGCTTCCTGGTGCCAACCCTTGCACGAGATGGTCGAGCCGCGCGGCGCGTGCAGCGGCGCGCGGTGGGCCCGCGCCGCATCGGGCGCGAGGCCGGGCCCGGCGACGTCAGTCATTTCGATCTCCTCTGAACACACCAGCGCCGATCGCGTCGGCGAGGGTTTCGATATCGGGGCTGAGTACGCGATCGCCTTCGAGGGGCCGCACGATCTCTCGAACCGCCGCGTGCGCGGGCGACACGCCTCGACCGGGCTTCAATGGCGCCCGATAGTCGAGGCCCTGCGCTGCGCACATCAGCTCGATGGCGAGAACGTTTCGCACATTGTTGACCACACGCCGCGCTTTCCATGCCGCGCCCATGGACATCGGCACGACGTCCTCGCGATTTCCGTCGGTCGGGATCGTGTCCACCGTCGCCGGATGCGACAACACCTTGCACTCGCTGGCAAGCGCCGCAGCCGTGACCTGCGCCATCATGAAGCCGGAATTCACGCCCGCCTCGCGGGTGAGAAATGCGGGGAGCCCCTGGTTGAAATCAGGATGCACGAGCCGGTCAATGCGGCGCTCGGCGATCGTCGCGAGGTTCGTCATGACGATCGCCAGCATGTCGAGCGCGAGCCCGACGGCCTGGCCGTGGAAATTGCCCCCGCTCAGCGTCTCACCATTCGCGAAGACGAGAGGATTGTCGGTGGCGGCGTTCAGCTCGCGGGTGACGATGCCTTCGATCCAGTCGAGCGCGTCCTTCACCGGCCCGTGCACCTGAGGCATGCAGCGCAGGCAGTAGGCGTCCTGTACTCGCGGATCCCCATAACGGTGGGATTCCCTGAGCTCACTGTCGGCGAGCAGCTCGCGCAGCAGCGTCGCCGACGATGACTGGCCGGTCTGCCCGCGGGCATCGTGAATCCGCGGATCGAATGCGACAGGCGTGCCGAGAAGGGCCTCGAGCGACATCGCGCCGGCGACATGGGCCGTTCGCCAGAGCGTCATCGCGTCGTGAAGGGCCAGCGCGGCGATCGCGGTGTGCGCCTGCGTACCATTGATGAGAGTGATCCCTTCCTTGGGCCCTAGCGTCACCGGCTCCAGGCCATGCGCGCGCAGAACTTCCGTTGCGTCGCGCTCCGGCGCGCCGTTCGCCGACAGCGTCCCTTCACCGATGAGGGCGACGCCGAGCGCGGCGAGAGGGGCGAGGTCACCGCTGGCGCCGACGCTTCCCTGCTCGTGGATGGGCGGATGCAGGCCGGCATTCAGCATGCCGAGCAGCAGATCCACCAGCTCCGGGCGGCCACCGGAGAATCCCTTGGCGAGGACGTTCGCGCGGAGAAGCATCATTGCCCGCACCTCGCGCTCGGGCAGGTACGGTCCGACACCCGCAGCGTGACTCCTCACGAGATTGACCTGCAGCTCGGCCAGCCGGTGGCGAGGTATCGCAATCTCGGAAAGCTTGCCGAATCCCGTCGTCACGCCGTACACGACGTCCCCGCGCTCGACGATCCCGGCGACCACTTTCTGCGTCTCCATCATCCGTCCGCGCGCCGCAGGCGCCAGCTCGACGCGTGCGCGGTCCACCGCCACCGCACGGACTGCTTCGATTGTCAGGCTCTCGCCATCGAGCCGGACTGTTCCAGCTTGTGAGGTCATGTGCAAAGTCGAGGGCATCGCCTACTGGTTGGACTGTCGGTAGCTCTGACGGTCGTAGTCGAACTTGATGTCGGGCTGCGCGTTCAGGGCGATAAAGAAATTGAACGCGAAGTTTCCATTGGGCGAGCGGGTGAAGGCGAAGATCGAGCGCCAGTCGTGCAACTCGCGTTGCAGCGTGACCGCATGACTGGCGAACTGGTGCTCGCGGAAATCGTAGTTGGTGCCCCAGCTCGCCGACCACTTGGGGGTGATGTGGAAGCTCATCTGCGACCCGAGCGTCTCGCGAGGCGGCACTCTCACGAATGGCCCTCCGGCGGTGAGACGGCCGATCGGCTCGGCTCCGACTGGATTTGTGTTCTGCTGCTGGATGCAGGCGTCGTAGGTGAACGGCGAATTGACGTAAGGCGCGCATTTGTCGCGCGGGTCTATCACGATGACCTGCCCGTTGCCGACGGGCGGACGCTGGCGGTTCGAGCTGAACGTGAACGCGGCCTGCCATGCGCCAGCAGTCGGTACCGCGAACTGCCTGTTGCGCACCGACGTCCCCGCTATCGGGGTGGATGCGACGCGCTGCTCCAGCGCATCCGTCGGGCCCCTCTCCAGACGCTCGGTCTGTGGGGATCCCTGTGGAACGGCGCGTCCGAAGATTCGCGTCAGCGCGCCGAAGATCCCGGAGCTGCCGTTCAGACTGAATGATGCGTCTATGGATGTCCGGTATGGCTTGAACCTGGACGTGTCGCTGAGGACGCTGCCCTGGAACAGCGAGTACTGCATCCCCATTCTGAATCCGGGGAGCAGATCGGAGTTGAATTCCGCACCGAAGTTTTCGGTGGTGAAGCCGGAATGGCCGGTGACGCGCTTGCGCTCGAAGTCGTAGCTGAGCGGAGTGAACCCCACGCCGAGCAGCTTGACCTTGCGCGCCTCGGCGGCGCGCGACGTGTCCTTCGCTTTCATCTTCGCCTCGAGAGTCTGCGACAGTTGCAGCGTCACCTGATTCGCCGCCAGGTCGCCGAGGTAGCCGCGCGGATCGATGTTGAGCGCGGAGAGAAACTCCGGGTTGACCTTCGCCGCCGGCGCGTAAGAGTAGCTGATCTGCGGCGACAGCGAGTGGCGGAACCTGCTGACTCCGAAAATTCCCGGGAAAAGGCCGAAGAACGTCGGCGACGAAGAGAGCCCGTACGTGAGGCGTTTCGACTGATGGACGTAGCGTCCGCCCGTCTGCTCGGTGCGCAGCCAGTAGGCGCGGGGATCGACGTTGTTGATCCCGATGCTCGGTGAGAGCTTCAAGGTCGTCGGTAGAAGCTGAGGCAGGCTGAACCCCGTCTGGAAATCAATCTCGGTGCTGTACGTCCGGGCGAAGATCCTGTCAGTCTTCTGCGACGGATCATCCTGATTGATCACGGCGATGCGGACAGGTGTGTCGTTCTCCTGGTCGGAGACACGGACGCTGTTGCTGAGACTGAAGCCGAAGATCTTGAGCGGCGTCGTAAAGCCGAGCGACGTCGCCCGCGCGTCACTCTTGAGGCGCGTACTGTCGAGCACTCCGCCGACCCTGGTGTAGCGGTAGGCGAATTCGCCGTTCCGGTCCACCTTGAATTGCTGCTGGTTGCTGACATTGAGCGACGGAGTCCAGTCCAGCCAGCTGGCGAGAGCCAGCGTCGGCGTGCTGATGCTGAAGTTCGGGAAATCCTGCGTGATCTCGTCGCGCCCGGGGTACTGTCGCCGGCTTCCGCCGATGCTGAACGACGCCGGCCCGAACTGCTGCTGATATGAGGCGCGGCTCTGAATGGTCGCCAGCACCTGTTGCGGATCGAAGCTGTTGCGGCGCTGGAGCGAAGTATTCTTGACGTAGTTGATGTCGGTCGTCAGATGGGTCGTCTGCGAGAAGTCCTGCTGGTGCGCCCACGACAGCGCGAGGTTGCGGTTGCCATCGCGCTGCCAGAGGCGCGAGACGCCGATTCGGCCTGTCAGAAAGCGATCGAGCCACCGGTATCGCCATTCTCCGTTTACTCGAAGCCAGCCCGGGTCGCTCACCGACGACGCAGCGCCGCTTCGCCAGTCGAGCGACACCTGCGTGTCCATGTAATCGCTGAATGCAAAGTAGTAGCCGACGTTGTCCACATGCCGGCGGTACGACGGGCTGTTGCGGAAGATCTCGTTTACGCCGAATCGCGGTGTCAGGATGCCGCTGCGTCTGCCCGACCGCATGTCCTGGAAGATGAACGGCAGCCAGAACACGGGCACATCTCCGAGATAGAGAATCGCCGGCCGCGCGACAAGCAGGTTCCTGGAGACGAGCTTGATCTCCTTCGACTGGAAGTGGTAGTCGGGAATCGAGTCGTCGCAGCTGGTGATGGATCCGTTGCGGGCGTAGAACCTGGTGGGGCTGCCGCCGGTGGTGTCGTTGACGAATCCCGCCGCTGCGCCGAAAACGAACCACTTTTCGCCGCTCTCCACCTGCGTGCTGATGTTGGTGACCGTGCCACGCCTCGATTCGACGTTGTAGCGCATCTGGCCGAGCGCGACCACGTCCGCTCCGCCGCGCGATGGATCGCGCAGCACCAGCGTATCGCCGCGGGCAAGCACGATCTTTGTGGAGTCGTTGTAGATGATGGTGTCGCCGATGAGTATCGTGCCACCGCGACCGACTCCCGCCGGTCCGCCTTCCATGTACAGCGTTCGCGACCTGGCGTCGAACGTGACTTTCACTCCCTGATAGCGCGTCACGCTGTAGCCGGGGCGCGCGAGCAGCGTGGAGGTCATGGAATCGGCGTCCGCCCACTTGATCAGCTCGTGCGCGCGTGCCGAGTCCGCGCGCGTCGAGTCGCCCGCCCTGCTGGTGTCGGCAGAGCTGCGCCCCGCGACCGGACGCTGCGGTCGGGGGCCCACCTGCGCACCGGCGGTCGCCGCTGCAAAAAGCGCCAGCAGCACGAGCGCCCTCTTCACGCGTTCACGCCCAGTCTGCGCGGCTCGCGCGGCGGAACCTCCGTGCGCGTGCGGGCTTCGCGCTCGCGTTGTTCCTCGAGCGCCGCCTCCCGCTCGCGCTTTCGGCGCTTTCGCGTGACCATGTACGACAGGATGATTCCCAGCTCGAACAGGAAATACAGCGGCCCGGAGAGGGCGATCAGCGTCGTCGGACTGGCGTCGGGGGTGATGAACGCCGCCGCCACTACGCAGACGACGATGGCGTGCCGGCGGTACTTCGTCAGCGTCTTCGGATTGATGATCCCGAGCGCGGAGAGAAGCAGAATGCCGATCGGCAGCTCGAACGCCAGGCCGAACGCCAGCATCATGCTGAAGGCGAAGTCGAAATACTGGGTCGCCTCGATCATCGGCGTCAGCGTCGGCGACTCGAACCCGTGAAAGAATTTCAACGTGAACGGCATCACGATGAAGAAGCACAGCGCCACGCCGGCCAGGAAAAGCGCAACCATCCCCATCAGCGTCGGCACGATCACGCGCTTCTCGTTCGCGTGCAGAGCCGGCGCGAAGAACCCCCACAGCTGATACCCGATTACCGGAGTGGCGAGAAGCAGTCCCGATATGAGCGACGCGTTGAGAATGATCTTGAACGACGTCCCCGGATGCGTGTACACGAGGGTGCCATTCCGCAGGTATGGCTTGATCGGCCCCGAGAGGAGCCCGACAAGGTCGAGACGCTTCTGCGAGAGTACGACGAAGGCGGCGATGATTCCGATCAGGATCGCTCCGGCGATCCAGAAGAGACGGTGGCGCAGCTCCTCGAGGTGATCGAGGAAGGGCATCTCGGTGTCGGGTGCTACACGCGCCTTCGCCGCCACTCGATCAATTCATGACGCGCAGACGCTCGCGCGCCAGCTCTGCCTCGTCCGACGACGGATATCGCTGGATGAGGTCGTTGTAGAGGCGTTTCGCCGCCGTCGTCCGGCGAGCGGTCTGGGCGAGGACGCCGCGCTTGTACAGCGCCGTAGGCGCGCGCGGCGACTCGGCGTACTTCGACACGACGATCGCATACGCCGCGTCGGCCGCGGCGTTCGTGCCATCGGCGGCATATGACTCGGCAAGCAGGAACTGCGCGTCGGCCGCAAGCTCCGAATCGGGATATCGCTTCAGCAGGTCCATGAACGCGGCACGTGCGGCGCTGTTGCCTCCGCGAGTCAGCTGGTCGCGTCCGATCCGGTAGAGCTCCTCGGCGGCGGGCGCGTCATCCACCGGCGCCGCGGGAACGGCAACGGTGTCGGTTGGCGGTGCGGTCGGTGCGGCTGGCGCGGTGGATGGCGGAGTCTGGCGAATGCGCGAATCCACCTGCGACCGCAGCTCCTTCAACCGCTGCTCACTCCGCCCGCTGACTTCCAGTATCTGATTCACTTCCTGGCGCATCGAGCGTACGTCTGCCTGCGTCTCCGCGCGAAGTCTCGTGAGCCGCGAGTTCAGCGACGCAATCGAATCGTTCACCGCGCGCAGCGTGCTCAGGATCTGAACCAGCTGCATCGCGCGGACGGAATCGGCGGTGGCCGTTTCCGCCCGCGTCACCGCTACTTCCTGGTGCACTTCGTCGAGCTGCGCGAGCGAAGCGAAGCATCCCGTCGTGGCGACGAACAGAAAAGCGAAGACGGCGCCCTTCGCGATCCGCGGTACAGCCAGGCGCGTCATTCGCCGCCAATCACCTCGAACTCGGCACGCCGGTTCAGCGCCCACGCTTCTTCCGTGTGGCCCTGCACCGCCGGCCTCTCCTCGCCCAATGTCACGATCTCGATCCTGTCTTCGGCGATTCCGAGAGCGGCCAGATACCGCTTGGCCTCAGCCGCGCGGCGAAGGCCGAGTGCGAGGTTGTATTCGTCCGAGCCGCGCTCGTCGGCGTGGCCGGTGATGCGGATCCGCAGGCCGGCGTGGCGCAGCATGATCGGCGCTTTCGCCTCAAGGGCCATGCGCGACTCGTCGGCGAGCGTGGACTCGTCGAGGTCGAAATAGATGACGTTTGCGAGCGCAGCCCGCTCACTCGAGCTCAGCGGCGCGCTCGTCGCCGGGCCCGCCGCGGCAGCGGCGGCGGCAGCGGCGGCGGCAGCGTTTCGCGCAGCCTCGGCGCGCGCGGTCGAATCGAGACGCGCCTGCTCCCGCACCAGGCTGTCGGTGTTGATTCGCCGTGGCGCCGGACGCGACGACGGTTTTCTGGCGCAACCTGCCGTTACGACCGAGGCCGCGACTACGATTCCGAAAACCCGTGCGATTTTATTCATGATGGTATTGCCGGAGTGAGGTTGAAAGATCGCCGCTCAGGGAGTGACAGTTATCATCGGAGACCACGCCGACAGACGCGCGCCAGGATTGCGCGTGACCTGCCGAAACCTTCCGGATTCGGTATCCAGAATCCAGATCTGCTTGGAGCCGCCGCGCGTTGATGAGATCGCGAGATGCCGTCCGTCGGGCGCCCATGACGGGCCCTCGTTCTCGCCTTCACTCGTCAGCCGCCGCGGCTCCCTGTCGCGAACGTTGATCATCCACACCTGAAAGTCGCCATTTTGCTGCTCGTACGCGACTGCCCGGCCGTCCGGAGACCAATCCGGCGCGGCCCGATAGCTCCGCACTCCAGGAGTGAACGGGGTGAGCAGCTGCAGGTTCGCACCGTCCGCATCTATCGTGTAGATCTGCGGATACCTCGAGCGCGACGAGAAAAACGCGATCTGGCGCCCGTCCGGACTGAACGTCGGCGAGCCGTTGTCGCTTCCCCGCCCGAACGTGAGCCGCTGCACCACTGCCGGGCTGTCCACCTTCACCATCATCAGGTCGGTCCCCGACTCCGAGCCGCTCGCATAGACGATATAACGGCCGTCGTGCGAATACGCCGGAGTGATGTTAAGCCCGCCGCCGCTGATGGTCTTCGTCCGTCCGGTGGTGAGACCCACTTCCTCCAGCTGCGTGCCGCCCCCGCCCTCCAGGAATTTCGAGTAGACGACGCGATCGCCCCGCGGGTGCCACGCGGGAGACATCGAGAGTCCCCGCTTCGTTATCGCCCTGTCGTTGTAGCCGTCGCTGTCAACGATCCTTATCAATCCGTTCTGGACGTACGCAAGACGGGTCGCTGCGATGCCGCCCCGCCCGGTGATCCACCGTTCGATCTCGTCGCTAATGCGATGGATGCCGAGCCGTTGCGCGTCCGCCGCCGCGACGCGCGCCAGGGTGTCCTGCCTTGCCAGTCGCGTAGCCGTGCGCGTGATGGACAACGTGACCGAGTCACGCCGGTCGTCCTCCCATCTCGCGGTGTTGCGGCGCAGATATGCGGCGGCCGCGGAATCACGGCGCAGAGAGTCCCGAACGACGAACCTGCGGTCACGCGTATCCTTCGTGATGCGCGGGCGGCGCATGATGTCGGCGCGCACCTTGAGCGTCCGGTACACCGAGTCGCGGAACGCCTTCTCGCGCGCCGTCGTCGCCACGGTGATCGAATCCACCAGAGTCGCGTCGCGGTTGCCCGGTATGCCGCCGATGCGGAATTCGCGCGCATCCAGACGCCTGGCGGCGCCAACATCGTAAAGCGCGACGTGGATTCCGCCCGGGGTTCGCTTCGCCTGGACGATTGCGGCCACGCCAAGATTCGCGAACAGCGAATAGTTGTAGTCCTGGCCTGGCGCCGGAGTCATCCCCATCAGCGTCATGTCGTCGAGGACGAGCGGCATGACCCGGTCGCCAAAATCGAGATCCCGCTGAATGATCGTTCGCACCGAGTCACCCGGCCTCGAGTCCACCGGCATCACGACGATCTTCGGAGTCGTACCGCGTGGATAGCTCAGCCCCAGTCTTACTCCGGGACGAACGGTGGTGGTGTCCTGGCCACATGCGCGCGTGCTGACGGCCGCGGCAGCCACAGCGACGAAGGCCGCGACCGTGAGATAACGTGGATTCATCTGAGAAAACGGGGATCGAAGCTGAAGACTACAGGGAGAGCGTCATCGCGAAATCCTTCCGGAAGCGGTCCGAACTCGCGAGCCGCCGCCTCGATTGCGCCCTGCGCCTCGAGGTCGAATGCGTAGGAGCCGGAGCGAGTGACGAATCCGATTCCGATTACCGAGCCGTCCCGGCGAATGACGAATCTAACCTCCGCGCGCCGGCCGGAGCCTGCGTCGGCAGGATTGAACCGAAGAGCGATCTGTCGAACGATGTTGTTCAGATACCCGGGAAACGGAAAATCGATTCCCTCGGTCTGCACTGTGGCGACGTCTGTTCCCTTCCCGCCGATCGGCCCACCTCCCGCTCTCGGGGCGGGCGCAGGCGGAACACGAGCAGCCGACTTCTCCGCCGGAGTCGCGCGTGCCGGAGCTTTCTGAGGAGTGACCTTCGCCGTGGGAACAGCGGCATCCTTCACCGGAGTGGGTGCCGGCGGAGTCACGGCGGGAGGTGTCACCGGCTGTGGCGTCGCCGGCTCCGGCTGAACCGTGCCGATCGCGCGCGGCCCCGGCGGCGCCGCAACAATGTTCACCCGGTAGATCGGCGGGAGCACTTCGGTCGGCCCTTTCCTGAAACTGAGAAGCACCAGTGCGACGAGCGTGAGATGAATCGCGAGCGACGCACTGGCCGGTCCCGTCAGACCACCGTTCCGGCCAACCGGCACTTCTATCTCTCCTGCTCCGGCTCGGCCACGAGCCCGACATCCGGAGTTCCGCTCGCGCGCATCACCGCGAGCACCTTCACGACCAAGCCATACGGCACATCTGCGTCGGCCCGAAGATAGACGCCATCGCGCCCTCTGTCCGCGGCGAGTGCCTTGTATGTCGCGCGGAACTCGGGGTACGTAAGCACCGTCTCGTCCACATGAATTCCACCCTTGAGGTCAATCGTCACGACGAGCCCGCTTTTCGGCTCGAGCGGACGCGCCTCGGCGCGCGGAAGGTTTATATCTATGCCGCCCTGCATGATCGGCGCGGTGATCATGAAGATCACCATCAGCAGCATCATCACGTCAATCAGGCTGACGACGTTGATCTCGCCATTGAGTACCATCCGTTCTCTGCGTCGTCTCATCAGATACGACCCTCGCGAACCATCAGCGCGATCAGCTCGGAACCGAATCCATCAAGCTCGCCGTCGAACCGGTTGAGACGGTGAGCGAAGATGTTGTACCCGAATACGGCCGGAATGGCCACGCTCAGCGCGGCCGCCGTCGCGATCAGCGCTTCGGCGACGCCCGGCGCAACCGCTCCGATGTTGCCCGAGCCTTTCGTCGCGATGCCGACAAACGCCTCGATGATACCGAGCACAGTTCCGAGAAGTCCGATGAGCGGGCTCACCGATCCGATCGTCGCGAGCGTGGGAACGAATCTGCCGAGTTGATCGCGTACCGCGCCACTCTCCGAATCGAGCACCTGCCGCAGCGCCTCGACCTGTGACGCACTCAGCCGGGCGCGCCGCTCTCCGGTGGCGGCGAGGGCCGGCGTCGTCTCCGTGATGAAGCGCACGGCGCGGGTCATCACTCCCTTCTGCGGGCTCGATGGCGAGCGATTCGCCATCTCCGCGGCATCGTCGAGTGTATGGGCCCGCTCGAACTTGTCCATGAACTCGCGCCCCGCCTGCTCGGCGCGCTTGAACTCGATCCACTTCGCGATCATCACCGTCCAGCTCAGGAGAGACAGGACCACCAGCACCACGAGCACGACCTTCGTCGCCCCACTCGACTGCGTGACCAGATCCATCGGAGATGATGGAATCGCCGCTCCGATCTGAAGCATCATCGAGTCTCTCATGCGCCCTGAGCCGCGTTCTGCGACTCGGACCACGCGAAGGTTTTCACCAGACCCTCGGAGAGAGTTACCTGCGGCGCCCATCCGAGCAGCATGCGCGCTTTGGTCGCGCTGAGGAAGCTCTCCTGCTGCTCTCCCGGCCGTCTCGGCGCGAACACGATCTCCGCGCTGCTGAGCGCTGCCTCCTGAAGAAGCCGGGCCAGCTCGACGACTGAAGTTCCGAGGCCGGTACCGACGTTGAACGCCCGCGCGTCCACGCGCTCCGACGGAGGAAGCGGCATCGTCGCGCCGAGCCAGACCGCGCGTGCCACGTCGCCGACATATACGTAGTCGCGAGTCTGCATCCCGTCCCCGAATATCGTCAACGGCTTTCCGTCGAGGATGCGGTTGCAGAAGATCGCTACCACGCCCGCTTCGCCGTGCGGATCCTGGCGCGGCCCGTACACGTTTCCAAACCGCAGCGTGACGTGCTCCATCTTGTGGACACGTCCGTAGTATGCGAGATAGTACTCCGCCGCGAGCTTCGATATCGCGTACGGCGACTCGGGATCCTTGGGAAACGTCTCGACGTTCGGGGGAGTGTTGAAATTGCCGTAGATCGCGCCGCCCGTGGATGTGAATGCAATGCGCGTTTGCCGGCCGCTGTGCCTGATCGCCTCCAGCAGGTTCAGAGTGCCAAGAATATTGGTGGATGCGTCGTACAGCGGATCGGCGACGCTCTTCCTCACGTCTATCTGAGCAGCCAGATGGACGACGACGTCGAACGCGCCATCGCGAACGATCCGCGCGGCTTCCGGCGACGAAATGCTCGTCTCGTGAAGCACCGCTTTCCCGGGAAGATTCGCGCGACGCCCGGTGGACAGATCGTCAATGATCTCTACGTCATATTCCTTTTCGATGAACAGGTCGGCGACGTGCGAGCCGATGAAGCCCGCACCGCCGGTAACGAGCGCGCGCGGACTCAAGCGTCACCATCCCGGTCCGGCTGCGTGCCATTCGCATCGCGCTCCAGCGCGAACAGATATCTTGCCGCGTCAACCACTCCCAACCCCCTGCCGTTTGCAGCCGCCGCACGAAGTCGCAGGCTCGGCTCATGAAGAAACTCGTTCATTCGGTCACCACCGGCACGGCCACCATTCACCGGCGCGCTGACGCGCCGGGCGAATGGCAGCGCGGCAAGGGCCGCTGCCGCGATATAGCAGGATATTGCGGTGAAGTGGGCGATCACGATCATAATCGCCGTAATTTAATCCCCTCAGCGTATTGGCGAAGAGACCGCAGAGTAGCGTAGTGGGTCAGTTTCGAGTTGGCAGGATGGGGGCGAGCCGCCCTGCGTGCCACGGAGACACGAAGACACGGTGAAAAACGCCTCAATCTTCGTATGTCGATTCCAGCAATCCCGGTCCAGGATGCCGATGCACTTCTATCGCAGCGCCGATAATACGTTCCGTGAGGCTCTCAGTCTCCTGATGGCTCAGGCTCAGGCTCAGGCTCATGCTCAATGGAGGCCCTCAGCACCGCACTATGCGTGGTCCCGCAGTTCCCCCAACAACCGTTTTCCTCCGTGTGCTTCGTGTCGTGGCAAGTGCAGAGACATGGCTAAACTGACCCACTACTCAGAGTAGCCACCAAGGCATTGATAAATCGTTCAAAAGGGGAGAACTACGGACCTCCCCGCCGATGCCTCGTGCGGGTTGACGCTTTTCCCTGAAGGGTTTGCCACACCAGAGGGCAGGCTGAAGCACAAGTACCTCGCGACATCGCGATCAGGGCGCTCTGGCGCTCAGACGGGCAGTCATTCCCGCCCGAATCCGCGGCTGCTCGTGGTCCACCACGATGGCCGTCAGAGCGTACGGAGTGACGCGAACCACTTCGGCGATCGCCGCGGGCACCGGAGGCGCAGGATATTTCGGATCAATGCTGTCGTCAATGATCGTGAACTGGTCTCCGACCCGCACTCCGTTCGCCGCCTTCGCCGTGAGAATTACATAGCTCTGAAGCGACGGAAGAACCGGGTCGCCTGCAACGTACATGACCTTCTCGGCCGGGCCCGCCGGCACGGCTACGGGCGTTCCGACGGACGGCTGTACGTCCTCGAGAGGCATCAGCGACTGGTCGAGCCTGATCTCGCCGAACTGCCTTACCACGCGCGCCATCGCTGGTTGGCCTGGCGAGACGGTTTCGACGCGCACGATGCCGGTCGGAATGACGAGCTGCGCCACGTCGCTCAGCTCGGGTCCGAGGCGATACACGAGCAGCAGATCTCCGGGACGGCCGGGACTCGTCCGGGGAAGCTCCACGAAGATGCGGTCCTTCAGCTGGAATCTCCGGTCGCCTGCCTCGGCCTTGATTCCGGGACGGTCCCACGCTGCCGCCAGTCGCCCGCTGCCCTGCGGCCCGCCGAAGCGCTGTCCGAACGGCGCCGACTCGATCTCGCCACGCGGGACGCCTCCTCCAGCGCCGCGACCGATCACGTCTCCATTCGACTGAACGCGGTCGGCGACTGTTCCGGACGCCGCAGAGAAAACCGTGCGATCGGACTGCGGTGCGGGCTGCGTTGCAATGCGAGCCAGCACCTCCGGCTTCACTTCACTGGCCGGGATGCGGATCGTCTCGCCGGGATAGATCCAGTGCGGGTTCTCCACGATGTCGGTGTTCCGCTGAAAGACCTCGGGCCAGCGGAACGGATCCTTGAGATACGCCTTCGCGAGATCCCACAGGGTGTCGCCCTTCCTGACGACGTGCGTCACCTCGTTTGGCCCCGCCGATACCGGCGTGAGTGTCGGCCACGGTTTCTGCGCCGACGGCTTCGGCGGTTCGCCCCGAGTCTGCGCCCCGGCAGGCGACTCTATGGCTGCCAGCGCGAGGAAGCCCGCGGCAGCGATTGCGATTCGGGAGAAACGGCGCGGGAAAGCGGCTTGAGGGACCAGCATCAGGATGCTCCGCATGATTCGGATTTGCCGGCCCGGATTGGTTTCCAGCCGGAGCGAGAGATTCGCTACCGAAAGGACGGGTTTAAGGGGGGCGGCGTCACGGAAAAAGCGGAAAAGGCGGAACTTGGAACTACCCGGCGACCGGCTGATGGCTTGGTAGTTCTAAGTTCCGCTTTTCTCTCCGCCTAAAACGGCAGGTCGTCGTCCTGGTTCCCGAGAGCGGCCGGGAAATCGTCGAAGCTGTTCTCACTCGCCGCGGCATGTCCGCCGGTGCGCGCGGGAGCGCGGGAGCG
This sequence comes from Gemmatimonadaceae bacterium, assembly GCA_030647905.1. Taxonomy (NCBI): domain Bacteria; kingdom Pseudomonadati; phylum Gemmatimonadota; class Gemmatimonadia; order Gemmatimonadales; family Gemmatimonadaceae; species Gemmatimonadaceae bacterium. The sequence goes on from JAUSJA010000035.1 coordinate 17,227, forward strand.
CGACCCCTCAGCATCAGAGTCGAAATCGCCACCGCGCCCACCAGCGCCGCCGAGCATCATCAGCTCGCGAACGTTGACCTCGGTGGTGTAGCGAGTCTGATTCTCCTTGTCCTGCCACTGGCGATACTCGATGCGCCCTTCGACATAGATGCGGTCGCCCTTCTTGCAGTACTTCTCGACGACGTCGGCCAGGCCCGAGCCCTTCCCGTTCCACACCACACAGCGGTGCCACTCGGTCTTCTCCTGCTTCTCACCACTGGCGCTGGTCCACGAGCGGCTGGTGGCGAGCGAAAACGTCGCGACCTTGCCGCCGCCTGTGGTGGTGCGGATCTCCGGATCGCTTCCGAGATTCCCGATCAACATCACCTTGTTCAGACTCCGACTCACATTGCCTCCCGGCGAGGGTTCTTGCGCTCGCCTTCAATGGTAAACCGGTGCTGCGACAGCGCGCACACCAGCAATTGCCTCCGTCATCATTGCATCGCGCGCCGCAGTACGAGAGCATCCTCGACCGGGCTGCGGTAATACCCCTTTCTGCGCGACATCTCGGTGAATCCGCGCGATCCGTACAGCCTTCTCGCCGCTTTGTTCGACTCCCTCACTTCGAGAAATGTGGCCACAGCGCCAAGTTCCCGCAGCGAGGCGAGCGCTGCGTCGAGCAGATGCCCGCCCAGCCCGCGTCCACGATGTGCCGGATCCACGGCGATGTTCAGGATCTCCGACTCGTCCAGCACGGTGAGCGCCACCGCGTAGCCCGTGATCTCTTCGGACCCAGGATCGGTCACCACGAGAAAGATAGTCTGCGGAGAGTCCATCAACGCCCTGAAGTCGGCCGTTCCCCAGGGATCGCCGAACGACTCCTTCTCGATCCTCGCGATCGCGACAACGTCTCCCGGGCGAGCGTTCCGCAGTCCCCGCGACATTCCGCTCGCCGATGCCGCGTCGCGCGAATCCGTAGCCGCCGTCATCCCGCGGCCGTGAGCGGCCTTCCGTGCGCCGCCTCCCACTTCACCTGCGCCTCGGCGAGCCGGCCATACGATGGCTCCCACGTCGCGATGTCGCACGCCCCCTGGGCAAGCAGCGCCGGCAGCACATGCGCTACTCCGCGTGCGTGCGGGAGGACGGCGTCGTGAAGGCCCGGTCCGATGATCGTCGCGCCAAGGCGGTGCGCCTCCCCGGAAAGAGCTTCATCGTGAACGAGCCTTGTCCCCCCGATTTCCCGGATCTGATCGCCGGCGACCTCGAACAGCGCGGCGTACGATTCCCCGCGCATCGCCGGAATCGCCGCGAGCCACGATCCATCAAGCACCCGTGAACCAGCGACGATCAGCAGAAGCGACGATACCGCGAACAGCGGACAATCCGCGCCAACAGCGATCCCCTTTGCGACCGATGCCGCGACTCGCAAGCTCGTGAAGCTCCCCGGACCGGCACCGCAAACCACCCGCGCCAGATCACTCGTCCGTACACCGGCGTCCGCGAGACATTCCGCCACCATCGGCAGAAATCTTTCTTCCCGCCCGCCCCGCCCCGGCTTCGGCACGTTCTCGAGCGCGCGCTCGGCAATTACTTCGCCGCCCTGGATCACCGCGACGCTCCCGGCATACGTGGCTCCCTCGAGGGCCAGCGTGATGTCGTCGCTCATCCGGCGAGGAGAATGCGGCGATCAGGATCGCCCAATGCGTACCTGAGATCCATGTGCAGATGGCCCGCGGGCATTCGGTCCCCCGCCCGCTCGGGCCACTCCACGATGATCAACGCATGTTCTGCGAGGATGTCGTCCCAGCCGATGTTCGTGAGCTGCGACTCGTTATCGAGGCGGAACAGGTCCACGTGATAGACCGGCGACCGCGCGGCGTCATACCGGTGCACGAGCGCGTACGTCGGACTCGTCACTGATTCCTTCACGCCGTATCCCTCGCAGATGGATTGCGCGAGCGTGGTCTTCCCCGCGCCGAGCTCACCGGTGATCGAGATGACGAGAGGTGGCGCGATCGCCTCGCCCAGCTCGCGTCCCCAATGCCGCAATTCGCTCTCGACGAGAGTGATGTGTCCCTTGCCGGCGAGCGGCGGAACGACGTGCCGGTGCGTCTGCACTAACGCTGTACCCTGATGGCCGAGAGCGAGCCGCGCGTGCGGAGTCGCGGTCCGTCGGCCTTGGCACGAATCTCGAACAGCTGGTCGCGAAGGCGTGCCGCCGTCTCGAAGTCGAGATTCGTGGCCGCTTCCTTCATCTCCTTCTCGAGCTGGGCGATGAGCTGCGCCGGATCCTTCGAGCCGTACGACGGCGACGATTCGGCGACCCGGCGCGCCTGCTCCTCGTGTCGCGCATCGCTCCCCTCGCGGGCATCGGCTACGCGGGTGATGAATCTCACCTGCTCCGTGCTCTTGATGACTGTCTGCGGCGTGATCCCATGCTCGATGTTATGCGCGCGCTGCGTCTCGCGGCGGCGCTTCGTCTCCTCCATCGCGCGGTCCATCGAGCCTGTGATCCGGTCAGCGTAGAAAATCGCGCGGCCGTTCACGTGCCGCGCCGCGCGCCCGACGGTCTGGATCAGCGAGCGGTCGCTGCGCAGGAATCCTTCCTGGTCCGCGTCCAGAATCGCGACGAGCGAAACTTCCGGCAGGTCGAGTCCCTCGCGCAGCAGATTGATGCCGATCAGCACGTCGAACTCGCCAAGCCGGAGACCGCGTACGATCTCCATGCGCTCGATGGCGTCTATGTCGGAGTGCATGTACCTGACGCGCACGCCCATCTGCTGGAGATAGTCGGTGAGATCTTCGGCCATTCGTTTGGTGAGCGTGGTGACGAGCACACGCTCTCCCTTCTGCTCGCGGAGCCGGATCTCGTTGAGCAGGTCGTCCACCTGCCCGCGCACCGGGCGGACCTCGATCTCGGGATCGACCAATCCCGTTGGACGGATGATCTGCTCGACGACGACACCCTCGGATAGGCGCAGCTCGATCTCGCCCGGGGTAGCCGACACGTTGATCGCCTGCGGCGTCAGCGACAGGAACTCGTCGAACATCAACGGACGATTGTCGAGCGCGCTCGGAAGACGGAATCCGTAATCCACGAGGGTGAGCTTGCGCGCACGGTCGCCGTTGAACATTCCGCCAATCTGCGGGAGCGTGACGTGCGACTCGTCTATGACGACGAGGAAATCCTCGGGGAAATAGTCGAAGAGACACGCCGGCCGCTCGCCCGACGCACGGCCGGAGAGATGCCGCGAGTAATTCTCGATTCCTGCGCACGTGCCGATCTCAAGCATCATCTCGATGTCGAAGTTGGTGCGCGATTCGAGCCGCTGCGCCTCGAGCAGTTTGCCCGTCGTGCGCAGCTCGCTCAGTCGCTCGGCCAGCTCCGAACGAATCAGCTCGACCGCTCGCTGAATCGTCGGCCGCGAAGTCACGAAATGCTTCGCCGGATAGATCGCCGCCTTCTCGAGATCGGCGATCACTTCGCCGGTGAGCGGATTGATCTTGGAGATGCGCTCGATCTCGTCGCCCCACATCTCGACTCGCACGCCCTGCTCTTCGTACGCGGGTAGAATCTCCACCGTGTCGCCGCGCACGCGGAACGTCGCCCGGTCGAACATGACGTCGTTCCGCGAGTACTGGATCTTCACCAGCGAGCGGAGGATGTCGTCGCGAGGAATGCGCTGCCCCTTCGTGAGCGTCACCATCTGCTCGCGGTAGCTGCGCGGATCGCCGAGTCCGTAGATGGCGGACACGGTGGCGACGATGACGACGTCCTCGCGCTCCATGAGGCTCGAAGTCGCGCGCAGCCGAAGCCGGTCAATGTCCTCGTTGATGGAGGCGTCCTTCTCGATGTACGTGTCCGTGGTGGGTACGTACGCTTCCGGCTGGTAGTAGTCGTAGTACGAGATGAAGTACTCGACCGCGTTGCTCGGGAAGAAGCTCTTGATCTCCCCGTACAGCTGCGCGGCGAGGGTCTTGTTGTGGGACAGGACGAGCGTGGGCCGGCCGAAATTGCGGATGACGTTGGCGATTGTCATCGTCTTTCCAGATCCCGTGACGCCGAGCAGAGTCTGGAACCGGTCGCCCCGCTCCAGCCCGTGTGTCAGCTCGGCGATGGCCCTCGGTTGGTCACCCGCGGGTTGGAACGGCGCCTGGAGATTGAATTCGGCTTTTGGCACCTTGAAATATAATCAAATATCGGGGTTTATTCGGGGGATGCGATGTGGTGTCGCAGCCAGGTGCAAAGAACCACAGTCTGTGGTTATCTGCACTCGGGCCGCGCACCGAACTAATCGTCGCTGGCGAGCCGTTCCTTTCGGGTGACCTCTGTCACTCCCTTCACTCTCCGCGCGGCTTTCAGGACCTTCTGCAGGTGAGCCAGGTTCTCGACCTCGACGGCGAGCGCTCCGGTCACGTGGCCGTCCGCTGAGGCGAGCTCGAATGACCGGATGTCGGTGTCGGTCGCCGAGACTGCCGCCGCCAGGTCCGCATACAGTCCCCGACGATCGGTGGCGTCGAGGACAAGGCGCACCATGAACCGCTCGCCCTCAAGCTCCTTCCAGTCTATGTCGAGCCGGCGCTCGGGCTCGAGGTCGAGCATCAGGAGATTGGGACAGTCCGCGCGGTGGATGCTCACGCCGCGGCCGCGCGTGACGTAGCCGACCACCGGGTCGCCGGGGACGGGTTGGCAGCACTGGGCGTAGCGCACCATCAGCCCGTCCACGCCCTGGATGCGCACACCTTTCGGGCTTCCGCGCATCTTGTCCACCAGCCAGTCCAGCGGGCCGGTCTTCGGCAGCGCCGGCGGACTTTCTTCCTCGGGATACAGGTGCTTCATCACCTGCATCACACCAATGTCGCCTTGCCCAATGGACGCGATCAGATGATTGGAGTCGTTCAGCCCCATCGAGTCGGCGGCCGCCTTGAGCTGCGCATCGTCGGGTTTCGCCAGACGGCGGCGCTTCACCTCGCGGAGCAGAATCCCCCGGCCGAGGTTCGCCGACGTCGTCTGCTCCTCGATGCGGAGCCGCTGCCGGATCTTGTGCCGAGCGCGGCCGGTGCGCACGTGCTGCAGCCAGTCACGACTCGGGCGCGACGTCGGCGAAGTCAGGATCTCGACTGTATCGGAGTTCTTGAGCTCGCGCGCGAGCGTCGCCTGCCTTCCATTAATGCGCGCTCCATTGGCATGCAGGCCGACCTCGGTGTGCACGGCGAACGCGAAATCAATCGGCGTCGCGCCCTTCGGGAGCTGAATGACGTCGCCCGTCGGCGTGAAGACGAAGATCTCGTCCTGATACAGATCGAGCTTGAGGAACTCCAGGAATTCGTCGGGCGTCTTCGCATCGAGCTGCAACTCGAGCACCTGCCTGAACCAGTGAAGCGCGCGGTCGAGCTCGTCGGCGCTCCGCGCGTTCTCCTTGAAGCGCCAGTGCGCGGCGATTCCGTACTCCGCCGTGCGGTGCATCTCGCGCGTCCTGATCTGTATCTCGAAGAGCTGCTTGCCGGGACCGAAGATCGTCGTGTGCAGCGACTGGTATCCGTTCGACTTCGGCTGTCCTACGTAATCCTTGATGCGCTCCTGGAGCGGAGTGAACCTCTCGTGAATCACGCCGAGCGCATGGTAGCAGTCGGGGACCGTCTCCACGAGCACGCGGATCGCCATGAGGTCGTAGATCTCCTCGTACGGCTTGTCCCACTTGGTCATCTTCTTGTAGATGGACCAGAGGTGCTTCGGGCGTCCAGTGACTTCGACGTTGGGAATTCCGGCGTCGACAAGCAGTTCCTGAAGCGGATCTCTCAGCGCGGCGATCGTCGCTTCCCTCTCTCCGCGTCTCTTCGCGACGAGCTTCGCCAGCGACTTGTATTCCCCTGTTTCGAGATGCTTGAACGCCAGATCCTCCAGCTCCCATCTGATCCGCGCCATTCCGAACCGGTGCGCGAGCGGCGCGTACAGATCACGCGTCTCCTGAGCGATGCGCCGCCTCTTCTCCGCCGGCAGATAGTCGAGCGTGCGCATGTTGTGCAGGCGGTCCGCGAGCTTGATGAGGATGACGCGCGCATCCTTGGCGATGGACAGCAGCAGCTTGCGGTAGTTCTCGACCTGCCGCTCCTGCGACGAGTTGAGCGGGAGGTGGCCGATCTTCGTCAGCCCGTCCACGATCTGCGCCACCTCTGACCCGAAGTGCGACTCGATCTCGGCCACCGAGATGTTCGTGTCTTCGACGACGTCGTGGATCAGGCCACTGGCGACGGTGACCGTATCGAGCTGCAGCTCGGCGAGGATCTTCGCGACTTCGACGCAGTGCGACACGAAATTCTCGCCGGAGAGGCGCTTTTGTCCCAGGTGTGCCGTCTCGCTGAAGCGATAGGCGCGCAGGAGCAGCTCGTGATCGAGTCGCTCCGGCAACGGGTGCCCGTCGTCGTTCCATCCGGGGATTACAGCGTGCGATTCTACCGCAGTCAAAGCAGCCCTGCCTCCGCGAAGCTCAGATATCGTCCTCTTCCAATAATAATGTGATCGTGCACTGGTATGTCGAGTACCCGGCCCGCCTGTACCAGCTGCTCGGTCGTTATCCTGTCGTCGGGGGAAGGCGTGGGGTCTCCGCTCGGATGATTGTGAATCAGAATGATTGCCGCCGCATTCTCCGCGATCGCTTCGCGAAAAACCTCACGCGGATGCACCAGCGACGAGTTGAGCAACCCGCGCGTGATGGTGACGTCGCGCTCGAGGCGGTGCTGCGAGTCGAGCACGGCGACGTGGAACTCTTCGACCGGCAGGTCCTGCAGCCGCTGGCCAAAGATCTCGTGGACGTCGCGTGGTCCGCGCACGGGAATCCCGTCCTCGCGCTCCTCCGCCGCCATCCGCCTGCCGAGCTCGAGCGCCGCGTGAATCGCGACGGCCCGGGCATTTCCTACACCGGCTAGCGCCGTCAGTGCCGCGACGGGCTGCGACGACAGCCGCCTGAGCGACCCATGCGCGCTCGCCAGGATCTCGTGCCCGATCCGCATCGAGCAGCTGCCGAGGAGAATTGAGAGCAGCTCCGACGAGCTGAGCGCGCGTGCGCCGTGCGATTTCAGGCGCTCCCGCGGGCGTTCACCGTTGGGGAGCTCGCGGATACTCGGTGCCATTCGCACTCCTGTAGTTGAGGGGTGCGTAATGCTTATGTCGGCCCCGCGCGCAAACCCTCACCGCCATCGCGCGTCAGGAACACCTTTGCCGCAGAGAGCCGCCGGGAGCGGCTTTACCCGCTACCCGCTACCCGTAACCCGTTTCCCGTTTCCCGCTTCCCGTTACCCGTTGCCCGTTGCCCGTTGCGGGTAACGGGTAGCGGGTAGCAGGTAACGGTTACACCGTCGCCCCGTGGCATTTCTTGAATTTCCTGCCTGACCCGCACGGGCACGGATCGTTGCGCCCGACGTTTTCCCAGTCCGCCGGCGTAGCGTTCGCCGCGGCGCTGAGCGACCGCACTCGCCCCGCCCCGGTGACGATCGGCTCGGCACGCGCTGCTGCCTTGCGCGTTGGCGGTTCGGCGGGTCCGATGTCCACGACATCCTCGGGCTCGCCTTCACCGTTGACTTCCTCGTCCGGAAGAATGTCCTCGAGAATGCCGAGAGCGTTGAAGCGCCGGGTCGGAGCCGCCGGGCGGCCACCCGATCCATCGCCTTCACCGTACGACTCGAAAGGCCGCGGCTCGAAGCTGATCTGCGCGCGCAGGAAACGCTCCGTGAACGTGTGATAGATATCGTTCATCAGATCCACGAACATCGAGTACGCCTCGTGCTTGTACTCGATGAGCGGGTCCTTCTGGCCCCACGACCGGTAATGGATCGCGTTGCGCAGCTGATCGAGATCGTAGAGGTGGTCCTTCCACTTCTCGTCCAGCACGTTGAGCATCACGAGTGACAGAAGCTGGTCGGCGAACTCGCTCAGGCCGGCGAGCTTGTCCTCGAACGCCTTCGTCGCCGCCGCAACCGCCGCTTCCTGCGCCGCGGCGAGGCTGACCGGCTTGTCGGCTTCCTCCTCGAAGGACGGAACGCTGAGCAGGTAGTGCATCAGCAGATCCTGTCTCAGCAGCGCGAAGTCCCAGTGCTCCTCGCTCTCGAACGTCGCCAGCGTATTCTCGACGCGACGAGACACGCCCTTCTCGATCATCTTCGCGGCTTCGCCCTTCAGCTCCTCCCCACGGTCGAGCGCGAACGACCGCAGCGAGTAGATCACCTCTCGCTGCTGGTTCATCACGTCATCGTACTCGAGCAGCCGCTTGCGCGACTGGAAGTTCTGAAGCTCGACGCGCTTCTGCGCCTGCTCGATGGAACGGGTGATGAGCGGATGCGTCAGCATCTCTCCCTCTTCCGCGCCCATGCGGTCCATCAGCTTGGCGATGCGGTCGCTGCCGAAGAGACGCATCAGGTCGTCCTCGAGCGACAGGAAGAACTGGGACGACCCCGGATCTCCCTGACGTCCCGCGCGCCCGCGCAGCTGCCGGTCAATGCGCCGCGACTCGTGACGCTCCGAACCGATGATGTGCAGGCCGCCGCATTCGGTCACCTCGATCGGCTTGTTCTCCGGATCCTTGACCACCGACGGCCTGGATATGGTCACGCCTTCGCCGAGTTTGATGTCGGTTCCGCGGCCGGCCATGTTCGTCGCGATCGTCACCACCCCGGGCTGGCCGGCGTTGGCGACGATCTCGGCTTCACGCTGGTGGTACTTCGCGTTGAGAACGTTGTGCGGAATTCCCGCGCGCTTGAACATGCGCGCCAGAGTCTCCGAGACGTCCACGCTCACCGTTCCCACGAGCACCGGGAAGCCGAGCTTGTGCAGGCGCTGCGTCTCCTCGAGGATCGCGTTGTACTTCTCACGGCGGGTCTTGTAGACGAGATCGTGGCGGTCGTCGCGGATCACCGGCTGGTTTGTCGGAATCACCGACACGCCGAGCGAGTAGATCTGGTGGAACTCCGTCTCTTCCGTCTCCGCCGTTCCCGTCATGCCGGAGAGCTTGGCGTACATGCGGAAGTAGTTCTGAATGGTGATCGTCGCCATCGTCTGCGTCTCACCCTTCACCTGAACGCCTTCCTTTGCCTCAATCGCCTGGTGCAGTCCCTCGGACCAGCGGCGGCCCGGCATCGTGCGGCCGGTGAACTCGTCCACGATCAGGACCTGGCCTTCCTGCACGACGTAGTTGACGTCTATCTCGTACAGCGAGTGGGCACGGAAAAGCTGGTGGACGATGTTGAGCGTCTCGCTCTTCTCCGCGTACTCGCGGTTGATCTTCGCCCGCGCCTCGAGCTTCTCCTCGGGCGTCATCTCTTCGTCGTGATCTATGCGATGCACTTCCAGCGAGATGTCCGGCAGGACGAACGCGTCGTGATCCTGCGGCGACATGAAGTCCACGCCGCGGTCGGTCAGATGGACGGTGTGTCCCTTTTCGTCGAGCACGTAGAGGAGATTCTCCTCCGTGTCGCCGTACTGCTGCTTCGAAGCGGGCAGCTTGCGGTCGGCGAGATGCTCCAGCTCCTTCTTCTGCACGAGCTGCTTTGCGCCCGTCTCCTGCAGCACCTTGAGCAGCCGCTTGTTCTTCGGCGCACCCAGCTGCGCCTGATAGAGCTTGAGCCCACCCGTCTCCGTATCCCCCGCCTCCAGGGCGCGCTCAGCTTCCGCGACAAGCGCGTTCGCCAGATCGCTCTGCCGCTTCACCAGCCGCGATACCGCCGCGTTGTGCATCGCGTACTCGGCGTCGGACTCGTTGCCGACGGGACCCGATATGATGAGAGGCGTGCGCGCCTCGTCGACCAATACCGAGTCCACTTCGTCCACGATCGCGTACACATGCCCACGCTGCACTCGCTGGTCGTTCGACACGACCATGTTGTCGCGCAGGTAGTCGAAGCCGAACTCGTTGTTGGTGCCGTAGGTGATGTCGCACTCGTAAGCGGCGCGACGCTCGGCTGTGCCTGGCTCCGTATCGTCAAGGCAGCCGACAGTGAGACCGAGGTACTTGTAGACGTGTCCCATCCACTCCGAGTCGCGGCGGGCGAGATAGGAGTTGACGGTGATCAGATGGGCGCCCTTGCCGGAGAGCGCGTTGAGGTAGAGGGGCAGCGTAGCGACGAGCGTCTTCCCTTCACCGGTGGCCATTTCGGCGATACGCCCGAGGTGAAGCTGGATGCCTCCCATAAGCTGCACGTCGTAGTGCACCATGTTCCACGACTGCTCGTGGCCGGTGACCTTGACGGTCGTTCCAAGCAGGCGCCGAGCGGCTTCGCGCACCGTCGCGAACACCTCCGGAAGCAGCTCGTCGAGAATCTCTGCCGTGGCGTCCCGAAGATCTCCTTCGACACCGCCGCGGCCATCGGCCCCGCCCAGCTCGAGATCTATCTGCTCGCGCTCGGCAGCGTCGGCCGTCGTGCGCTTTTGTTCCCTGAGCTCGGCGACGCGCGCCTCGAGCTCGCCCGTCGCTTCGCGAATGCTCTCGCGGAAGCGCTCGGTCTGCGAGCGCAGCTCCTCATCGGATATGGACTGCAGCCGCTCGTATTCCGCGTTGATCTCATTGACGATCGGCTGGACACGCTTTTTCTCGCGATCGTGCCGCGTGCCGAACACCCCCGTCAACATCCCCTTTAGCATTCCTGGTTCCTCTTTCCCGTGCGAGCCAGCATGTCAGCCGGCCGCCGCCGGGGACCTGTATAGTTTCGCGGCGGAGATGAACGCCTCCACCGATTCTGCGACGAATCCTCTGATCGATTTTCCTGCCGCGAGCCGTTCGCGTATCTCCGACGAGGATACGTCGATGCGCCTCGCCGTCACGATCGTCACACCGGACTGCAGATTGACGTCATCGCGCCGTTGGCCGTCGTGATCCTGCCTGCGGGTGAGCACGGCGATGCGCGCCAGTTCGCGAATCCGCTCCGGCCGCTTCCACCGGTCCATCGTCCTGAACGAGTCCAAGCCCACCAGAAGTGTCAGCTCCGCGCCTGCGTTCTGCGCCGCCAGCCCCTCGAGCGTATCAACCATGTAAGATAACCCACCGCGCTCGATTTCCATTGCGCTCACCTCGAACCGCGGGTCGCCTCCGAACGCGCGGCGGACCATCTCCAGCCGCTGCTCCGGCAACGGCGAACGGCCATCCGTCGGCTTGAGCGGGTTGGCGAATGCGGGAACGATCAGCAGCCGGTCGAGCTTCAGCGCCTCATGCGCGTCGGACGCGACGACGAGATGCCCGATGTGCGGAGGATTGAACGAACCGCCAAGGACACCGAGGCGCAACGGCTACTGCGACGCGGCAGGGGCCGGAGCCGGCCCGCAGGCGTCCCTCACGTCCCGGTCGGACGGATACGTCTTGCGCATCGTGTCGCACAGGTCGCGGGCGTCGTCCTTGTAGTTGATCGCCTTGTACGCCTCGTGCAACCGGAGGTATGCCTCGCGAGTCTTCTTCGCGTTTGGATGCAGCCGGATCACGTCCTTGAAGTAGATGATCGCCGAGTCGTACGCCTTTCGTTTCAGGTAGTGGTATCCGGTGAGAAAATCCTTCTCCGCGAACCACTCGTCGAGCTTCACCAACTGCGCGTTGGCGCGCGGGACCAGCGGAGAATCGGGATACAGCGCAACAAGACTCTGGAACTGCGTCATTGCGTTGTCACCGTATTCCGCATCCAGAACGGGTTTCCGCCACATGTCCTCGTACGCGAGCCCTGACGCCAGCAGCGCGTCGTCGGCGAGCGTGTCCTGCGGCAGCAGCTCGTAGATCCTGCTATAGGACTTCGCCGCGAGAAGGTGGTCGCCCTGCTTCTGCTGCGACTTTCCGAGATAGAGATACGCCGTGGCGATCCGCGGATCTCTGGGTGACAGCTCCGTCGTCAGCCGCTCGAACGCATGCACCGCATTCTCCCAGCGCTTCGCGTTGTACTCCTTCATCGCAGCCTGGTAGAGATCGTCGGTGCTGGCGAACCCGCCGGCGTTGAACGCCGGCCTGCACGCCATCGCCGCCAGAAGTGCCAGGACCAGAAATCGCTTTACGTTCATGCGAACTCTCCTACCCGTGGATGGGCAGGGCGTTCGGCACACGTGCGTCCGATCGAGTAGTAGCTGAAACCGAGCTCCGTCATCTTGGCCGGGTCGTAGAGGTTGCGGCCGTCAATGACCACCGGACGCTTCAGACATTCCTTCACACGCCCGAAGTCGGGGTGGCGGTACTCGTTCCAGTCCGTGACAACGACGAGCGCGTCTGCACCGGCGAGAGCATCGTAGTTCGTCTCGGCGTACGCGACGCGGTCGCCGAGCTTGTGCCGCGCCTCGTTAATCGCCACCGGATCGTGGGCGCATACGGTCGCGCCCGCTGCGAGCAGGTCCTCGATCAGCGTGAGAGACGGCGCGTCGCGCATGTCGTCGGTCTGCGGCTTGAATGCGAGGCCCCACACGGCAACGTGCATACCCGTGAGGTCGTCACCGAGCGCGTGCCGCAACTTCTCGCCGAGCCGGAGCTTCTGATTCTCATTGACCTCCTCGACGGCGCCGAGAACCTTGAGCTCCATTCCCATCTCCGCTGCTGTCCGGACGAGCGCCTTGACGTCCTTGGGGAAGCAGGAGCCGCCGTAACCAGGGCCCGGGAAAAGGAATGACGAGCCGATCCTCGAGTCGCTGCCGATTCCGCGGCGAACCATGTCCACGTTGGCGCCGACCAGCTCGCACAGGTTGGCAACCTCGTTCATGAACGAGATGCGCGTCGCCAGCATTCCGTTGGCGGCGTACTTGGTCATCTCGGCGGAAGCGATGTCCATGAAGATGATCGGCTTTCCCGTCCGGACGAACGGCGCATAGATCTCCGTCATCACGTTGCGCGCGTAGTCGCTGTCCACGCCGAGCACGACGCGGTCGGGCTTCATGAAGTCGTCCACCTCCGCGCCTTCCTTGAGGAACTCCGGATTGCTGCACATGTGGAACGGAAAGCGCGCTTCCTTCCTGATCTCGGCGGCCACCGTTCCAGCGGTGCCGACGGGCACGGTGGACTTGGTCACGATGACCATCTCGCGCATCATGTGCCGTCCCACTTCGCGCGCGACGGCGAGCACGTGCTGCAGGTCAGCCGAGCCGTCCTCGTCGGGCGGCGTACCCACCGCGACGAAAAGAACGTTCGCCGCCGCGATGGCGGAAGCGATGTCGGTGGTGAAAGTGAGCCGTCCGTCCTGCTGGTTGCGCTCCACGAGATCTTCGAGGCCGGGCTCGTAGATCGGAAGCACGTTGCGCTTCAGCCCTTCGATCTTCGATGCGACCACGTCTGCGCACACGACGTCATTGCCCGTTTCGGCGAGGCACGCGCCCACCACCAGTCCGACGTATCCGGTACCGATTACTGAAATATTCATTAATTGCTTCGTGTATCAGGCGATTGCGAGGTCGGGCCGCTTCGCGCCGGGCGCCGCGACACTTTCCGGCCGCGCGAGTCCGGCGGTGGCGTTGCGCGTGTCCACGATGACGCGCGCGAGGCGCACAACCCGCTGATAATCGATCACCGAGTGATCGGTGATGATGACCACCGCGTCCGCACGCGACAGCTCCGCGTCGGTCAGCTCCACGCTGTGGCGCTCGTGCCCGTCCTCCCTGAACGACGGCACATGCGGATCATGGTAGACGACGTCGGCGCTCTGATCCTCCAGCAGCTTGATGATGTCGAGCGCCGGGCTCTCGCGCATGTCGTCAATGTCCTTCTTGTACGCCACGCCGAGCACGAGCACCCGGCTGCCGTTGAGCGGCTTGCGCTCGGTGTTGAGCGCCTGAGCCACGCGCTTTACCACGAGGGCCGGCATCTCGCTGTTGATCTCGCTCGCCAGGTCAATGAAGCGCGTCTTGTAGTTCAGCGTCCGCATCTTCCACGCGAGATAGTGCGGATCGAGCGGAATGCAGTGGCCGCCGATTCCCGGGCCGGGAGTGAACTTCATGAAGCCGAATGGCTTCGTCGCCGCCGCATCAATCACTTCCCACACATTGACGCCCAGCTTGTCGCACACGATCTGCATCTCGTTGACGAGTCCGATGTTCACCGACCTGAATGTGTTTTCCAGCAGCTTCACCAGCTCCGCCGTCTCGGTGCTTGACACTGGCACGATACTCTCCAGGCACGACGCGTAAAGTGCGCTCGCGACCTCGGTGCAGGCAGCGGTTATTCCACCGACGACCTTGGGCGTGTTCTTCGTGTTCCAGACCGTATTGCCCGGGTCCACCCGCTCGGGGCTGAAGGCGAGGAAGACGTCCTCGCCAACTGTCAGTCCCGCGGATTCGAGCCGGGGTTGCATCAGCTCGCGGGTCGTCCCCGGATAAGTCGTGCTCTCGAGCACGATCAGCAGGCCCGGATGGCAGTTGCGCGCGATGGCATCGGCCGCCGCGATGACGTACGTCATGTCGGGGTCGCGAGTCTTCGCCAGCGGTGTCGGCACAGCGATGGATATCGCATCCATCTCCCGGAGCCGCGACTCGTCCGACGTCGCCTCGAACTTCCCGGACGCGATGACCGCGCCCAGCTCATCGCTCGAGACGTCCTGGATGTGCGACTTCCCTGTCGCCAGTCCGGCCACCACTCGCTCGCTCACATCGTACCCGATCACCCGGAAGCCGGCCTTGGCGAACTCGAGCGCCAGCGGCAGTCCGACATAGCCCAGTCCGACGACGCCGATACAGGCCGTCCTCCCTTCCAGCTTCTCCAGCAGCTGGCTCTTCATCGTCGTCGCGCCCTTCTTCGCCTCAGTCGCCATAGAACTCTCTCACGGCCTCGATGACTTCGTCGAGCTGCCCCGTGGTCAGCTCGGGATAGATCGGGAGCGAGATGACCTCCCTCGCCGCCTTCTCGCTCTCCGGGAAAGCGCCCTCCGAGTATCCGAGATACGCAAAGCAGGGCTGGAGGTGCAGTGGAAGCGGATAATACACGGAGCTCCCGATTCCCTTCGACTTGAGACGCTCCTGCAGCTCGTCGCGGCGCGGTACGCGCAGCGTGTACTGGTTGTAGATGGACACGTTGGCAGGATCGATTACCGGCGTCCTTGCGTCGGCGAGCCCCGAGAACGCCGAGTTGTAGTACTCGGCGTTTCTGCGCCGTGCCGCGCTCCAGCTCTCGAGGTGCGGCAGCTTGGCAAGCAAGACCGCGGCCTGCAGCGCGTCGAGCCGGCTGTTGTATCCGACCTCGTCGTGATAGTACGTCTTCATTCCGCCGTGGACGCGGAGACGCCTCAGCCGCGCGGCGAGCCCTTCGTCCTGCGTCACAATCATCCCGCCGTCGCCGTAACCGCCGAGATTCTTCGAGGGAAAGAAGCTGAACGTTCCGATCGTCGCCGCTTCTCCGGCACGCACGGTTCGGCCTCCAATCTGTCGAGTGGCGCCGATGGACTGCGCGGCATCCTCGATGATCGGCATCCCCGGAATGGCCGCGGCGACCGCGTCCATGGGCGCGATCTGGCCGAAAAGATCCACCGGAATCACCGCTTTCGTGCGAGCGGTGACGGCCGACGCCGCCGACTGCGGCGAGATGTTGAAGGTGTCTGGATCTATGTCGGCGAACACGGGGCGCGCGCCGACGTTATGGATGGCGCCGGCGGTCGCGAAGAATGTGAACGGGGTCGTCACTATCTCGTCGCCGTGCCGGACGTCAAGCGCGCGCAGCGCCAGCAGCAGCGCGTCGGTGCCGTTGGCGCAGCCGATGGCGAACTTCGTGTTCGACAGCGCCGCAACGGCGTTTTCCAGCCGCTCGACGGGCGATCCGAGGATGAACGCCTGATCGTCCACGACCTGCATCATCGCGGCGACTACGTCGGCGCGGATCGTGGCGTGCTGGGCGCGAAGGTCTAGGAGAGGAACGGCCATATTTCGGGAGAAGGCATAGCCTGTAAAGATGACTGGTTCATACCTTCAGCGGGAGCGGCACGTCGCCCCCCGTCTTCGCGGATTCGTAGATGCCGAGGATGAGCTCGAGCGACTTGCGCCCGGCGCGGCCATCGGTGTCGGGCCTGGCGTCCCCGCGCAGCACGGCCAGCACGTTCCGGTAGTACCCCTCGTGCCCGTAGCCGTACACGTTCGGCGGATTGCTGTCGGCTGAATTCACCAGCTCGTCGTCGGGATCGCTGTCGGCGAATTCCCAGTGCTCGATCCTGTTGACGGCCGTGCCGCCGATCTTCACGGTCCCCTTCTCTCCGAGAACGGTGATGGATCCCTCCAGGTTCCGGGGATAGGTGAGCATCGTCACCTCGATCACGCCGAGCGCGCCTGACCGGAATCGGAGGATGGCGACTCCGGTGTCCTCGGTCTCGATCCGACGGGCGAGCGTCGCCGTCTTGGCCATCACGCTTTCGACCGGTCCCATCACCCACTGAATCAGGTCCACGTAATGCGACGCCTGATTCATGAACGCCCCGCCGTCGAACTCCCACGTTCCGCGCCACTCGGCCTGATCGTAGTACTCCTGCGGCCGGGTCCAGAACACCGTGCAGTTCGCCATGTAGAGCCGCCCGAAGCGTCCCTTGTCCACCGCCCGTTTGAGCATCTGAACGGGAACGTTCAGCCGATTCTGCTTCACGACGAACAGGTGGACGTGAGCCGCGTCGCACGCATGTACGAGCTTGTCGGCGCTGCGAAGCGAGATTGACATCGGCTTCTCGGTCACGACGTGCTTTCCCGCCTGCGCCGCCATGACCCCCTGGGCGGCATGCAGTCCCGAAGGCGTCGCAATCGTCACCACGTCGCATTCGACTTCAGCGAGCATCTTCTCATACGAAGTGAACCACGAAATTCCCAGCGGCTCGGCGATCGCGCGCGCGCGGGCTGCATCGTTGTCACACGCGGCCACGAGCTGGAGCCCGTCAACACGCGCGATCGCCTCGACGTGATTCCTGCTGATCCGTCCGCACCCCACGAGCGCGATGCGGAATGTCCGTCCGGGTTCCTCACTCAACTGCCGCTCACTCTTTCGATGGTCTCGCCCATGTTTTTGTAGCTCGTCCCGCACGCTGAGCAGGTCATGATCTTTGCGTCTGCGTCTGCGTCTGCGTTCGCCTCTGCGTCTCTGCGTGGCGCAGCCCTCTGCGCCTCGAGCTTCACCCCGCACTGGCACATCCAGCCGATCCTGCGCCCCGGCACGCCAACGACGAGCGCGTAGGCAGGAACGTCAGCGGTGACGACGCTCCCCGCTCCAATGAACGCGTACTCCCCGAGGGTCACGCCGCACACGATCGTCGCGTTGGCGCCAATGCTCGCACCGCGCTTCACGAGCGTCCTGCGGTACTCGTCCTTCCGGGACACATGGCTGCGCGGATTGATGACGTTCGTGAACACCATGGATGGCCCGCAGAAAACGTCGTCCTCGAGCTCGACCGCATCGTAGACCGAAACGTTGTTCTGGATCTTCACGTTGTTGCCGATGCGAACGTCGTTCATCACGACGACGTTCTGACCGAGGGAGCATCTCTCGCCGATCACGGCGCCGCCGTTCACGTGACAGAAGTGCCAGATCTTTGTGCCGGCACCGATTACGGCGCCGTTGTCCACGTACGCCGATTCGTGTATGAATGGCTGGTCGCTCACGTGGTCGCCCCCGTCGCCAGCTCCGAGTGCCATTCCTGGATGGACCGCACTTCCGGCTCCTGGGAGCGCATGGACTCGATTGCGTCGCACGCGGCCGCCGCCGCCGAAAGCGTCGTCGTGTACGCCACACCGTGCGCGATCGCCGCCTGTCGCAGCGTATAGTCGTCCTGCTGCGCATGCTTTCCGAACGGCGTGTTGATGAGCATCTGCACGTCGCCGTTCAGGATGAGATCTATGCCGTGCGGCCTTCCCTCATGCACCTTGAATACGCGCGACACGGGAATTCCACTGGCGCTCAGGTACCGCGCCGTTCCCTCGGTGCCGAGGAGACTGAATCCCATTTCGTGGAAGCGGCGCGCGATGGGGACCACCGCCTTCTTGTCGAAGTCGTTGACGGTGAGAAGGATCGTCCCCTTCGACGGGAGACGGTTGTCCGCCGCGAGCTGCGCCTTTGCGAACGCCGTGCCGAATGACGACGCGACTCCCATGACCTCACCGGTAGAGCGCATCTCCGGCCCGAGGATCGGATCGAACTCGCGGAACTTGGCGAACGGGAACACCGCCTCCTTCACCGATATGTATTCGGGCACAATCTCCTCGGTGAAGCCCATGTCGGCGAGCTTCTCGCCCAGCATTGTGCGCGCGGCGAGGGCGGCGAGAGGCACACCGATCGCCTTCGAGACGAACGGAACCGTCCGGCTTGCGCGGGGATTCACCTCCAGCACGTAAACGTTGCCGTCCTTGATTGCATACTGGACATTTATCAGCCCGATCACGCCGAGCGCCTTCGCGAACGCGACGGTGTGGTCGCGCATCGTCTGCATGTCCTCTTCGCCGATGCGATACGGCGGCAGCACGCAGGCCGAGTCTCCGGAATGGATGCCCGCGTCCTCGATGTGCTGCATGATGCCGCCGATCACGACGGTCTCTCCGTCGGCGAGGGCGTCGACGTCGGCTTCGAACGCGTCCTCGAGAAACCGGTCAATGAGCACCGGCCTTTCCTCGGATACGCGGGCGGCACGCTCGAAATAATGCTCGAGCGACGGCGCGTCGTACACGATCTCCATCGCCCGCCCGCCAAGTACGTACGACGGGCGTACGAGCACGGGATACCCGATCCTCTCGGCAACGGCGACGGCTTCGGCGACGTTGGTCGCCGTGCCGTTGGGCGGCTGCATGACGCCAAGCTTCCGCGCGATGGCATCGAAGCGCCGCCGGTCTTCGGCGGTGTCGATCGCGTCGGAGGACGTTCCGAGAATCGTCACTCCCGCCGCCTCGAGCCCGTGCGTGAGCTTGAGCGGAGTCTGCCCGCCGAGCTGCACGATCACGCCGAGCGGCCTTTCCCGCTCGACGATCTCGAGAACGTGCTCGAGGGTGAGGGGCTCGAAGTACAGCTTGTCCGAGATGTCGAAGTCGGTGGAGACAGTTTCAGGATTCGAGTTGATCATGATCGTCTCGTAACCCTGGTCCCGAAGCGCAAGCGAGGCGCGGACGCAGCAGTAATCGAATTCAACTCCCTGCCCGATGCGATTGGGCCCGCTGCCGAGAATCACGACCGACTTCCGGCCGGAACGCGGCGCCTCGTCCTCCTCGTCATAGCTGCTGTAGAGGTAGGGGGTGGCCGACGGAAACTCGCCCGCGCACGTGTCCACCATCTTGTAAGCCGGCCTGACGCCCAGGTCCCAGCGGTGACGGCGAACCGCTTCCTCCGTGCTGTCCCGCAAAGCGGCGAGCTGGCGGTCGGAAAACCCCATGCGCTTCATGCGGCGCATCTCGTCCGCGCCAACCTTTCCGAGCGCGGAGAACTCGTTCTCGGCCGCGACCAGCTCTTCCATCTGCGAGAGGAACCACGGATCGATCTGCGTCAGCTCGTGGATTTCCTTCGTCGTCATGCCCGCGTCGAATGCGCGCTTGATCTGATAGATCCGTTCCGGCGTCGGCTGCCTGAGCGCGCCGCGAAGTGCCTCGATGGAATCGTCGGGCAGACGGTCATCCGCGAGGAGCGCGCCGGTGGCCCAGCCCGGGCGGTCCGTTTCGAGAGCACGCAGTCCTTTCTGCAGCGCCTCCTTGAACGTCCGCCCGATGGCCATGGACTCGCCGACGGATTTCATCTGCGTCGTGAGCTGCGGATTGGCGGCGGTGAACTTCTCGAAGGCGAACCGCGGGCACTTGACGACGACGTAGTCGAGCACCGGCTCGAACGACGCTGGTGTCGTCTTCGTGATGTCGTTGGGGATCTCGTCGAGCCGGTATCCGACCGCAAGCTTGGCGCCGATGCGCGCGATCGGGAAGCCCGTCGCCTTTGACGCGAGCGCGGACGACCGCGACACGCGCGGGTTCATCTCGATCACCAGCATCTCGCCATTGGCTGGATTGACTGCGAACTGGATGTTGCAGCCACCCGCCTCGACGCCGATCTCGCGGATGACGGCGACCGCCGCGTCGCGCATCTTCTGGTACTCGCGGTCAGTGAGCGTCATTGCCGGCGCCACCGTGATCGAGTCGCCCGTGTGCACTCCCATCGGATCGATGTTCTCGATCGAGCAGACGATGACGACGTTGTCCGCTCCGTCGCGCATCACCTCGAGCTCGAACTCCTTCCAGCCGATGACGCTGCGCTCGACGAGCACCTGGCTCACCGGCGAGAGCTCGAGTCCGCGGCGCACGATCTCCTCGTACTCATCGCGGTTGTAGGCGATTCCGCCGCCGGTTCCGCCGAGCGTGAACGCCGGGCGGATGATCGCCGGAAAGTCGACCATCTCGACGAGCGCAAGCGCCTCGTCGAATGTCGTCGCGATCCCGCCCTGCGGCACCGCCAGCCCGATCCGCCGCATCGCATCGGCGAACTGTCCCCTGTCCTCGGCCATCGCGATCGCGCGGGCGTCGGCGCCGATGAGTTGAACGCCGTACTTCGCGAGCACCCCGTTCTCGTGGAGCCTCATCGCGACATTGAGGGCGGTCTGCCCGCCCATCGTCGGGAGGAGAGCGTCGGGGCGCTCCTTCTCGATCACCAGCTCGACGTACTCGGGGGTGACCGGCTCGATGTAGGTTCGGTCGGCGAACTCCGGGTCGGTCATGATCGTCGCCGGGTTCGAGTTCACGAGGATGACCTCGTAACCCTCTTCCGTCAGCGCCTTGGCCGCTTGAGTGCCGGAGTAGTCGAACTCCGCTCCCTGCCCGATAACGATCGGGCCGGAACCGATGAGGAGGATGCGGTGGAGATCATCGCGACGGGGCATGGACCTAACTGCGGGTAGTTCTAAGTTGACTTTGCAGTTGCGCTTTCCTCAATCGTGTCTGGTTGGTGGGCAGAAAAAAGGGGAGCACGGAACGCGCTCCCCTCTCTCGTCCGCCAAGGCAGGAATCTACGCAGCCGAGACGCCACGTGGGGCACGCTGGACCTTTCCGGCGTGCAGGCAGCGGGTGCAGACCTTCACCTTGGTGATCTTCCCGTCCACCACGATGCGGGCGACCTGGAGATTCGGCTTCCACGTGCGGCGCGTCCTGTTGTTGGCGTGCGAGACGTTGTTGCCGAAAGCGACGCCCTTGTCGCACACATAGCAGCGGCTTCTGTTGATCGGTGCCATGTCAGTCCACCAGTTCGATGCGAGCCATCTCTGCGCCATCACCCTTGCGGTGGCTGGTCTTCAGGATGCGCGTGTATCCGCCGGCGCGCGAAGCGAACTTCGGGCCGATCTCGTTGAACAGCTTGTCGTTCAGACCGCGGACCTGGACGTGACGTCCGGTGAGGCGCCGGTCATGCAGCGTGCCCGAGCGGGCCTTGGTGATCAGTCTCTCGACGAACGGACGCAGTTCTTTCGCGCGCGCCTCGGTCGTCTCGATCGCGCCGCGCTCGATCAGAGCCATGGCGAGACCTCTCATGAGGGCCAGCTTCTGCTCGGCTGTGCGCTTGAGTGAACGGCCTTTCTTACGGTGACGCATCTCTCTTACTCCTCGTCTTCGTCGGCAGCGGCCGTCGCGACGTTACGGTTGGGCGGAGTGCCGGGGTCGGTGATACGCACACCGTCCGGCGTCTCCTCGAACTTCATGCCGAAATTCAGCTTGTGCTTCTCGAGGAGATCCACGATCTCGTTGAGAGACTTCTTGCCGAAGTTCTTGACCTGCAGGACCTGGCTCTCGGTCATCTTCACCAGATCGCCGAGGGTCCGGATTCCCGAGTTCTTGAGCGAGTTGACCGACCTCACCGAAAGCTCGAAATCGTCGATCGGCGTGCGCAGATCGGTCGCGAGGCGCTGTGCGTCGCCGCCCGGCATCTCCGTTCCCGCGGTCAGCGGCGCCGACGAGTGCGAGCCGAAGCCCGCAAAGTACTGGAAGTGCGTCTGCGCGAGGGCCGCGGCGTAGCTCACCGCCTCTTCAGGTGAGATCGTGCCGTCTGTCTCGACGGTCAGCGTCAGGCGATCGTAGTCGGTGCGCTGTCCGACGCGGGTCTCGGCGACCGCGAAGTTGGCACGGCGGACCGGGTTGTAGATCGAGTCGATGCGGACGACGTCCACGGGAAGGCTCTTGTCCACGACGTGCTGGTCGGCCTCGACATAGCCGCGTCCCTTGTTGACGTACAGCTCGACGTTGATGTCGCGGTCGTCCTGGAGCGTGAAGAGGTGTTGGCTGCGGTCGAGGATCGTGACGCCGGGATCAGCCTCGATGTCGCCGGATGTCACGGCGCCCGACTCTCCCCTGGAGATGCGGAGGATCGTGTCTTCCTTATCCTCGTCCAGCGCGAGCGTCAGGTTCTTGAGATTGCCGATGATCTGGTGCACGTCCTCGACGACTCCGGGAATCGTCTGGTGCTCGTGCAGCACTCCGTCAATGCGGATGCCCCACACCGCGGATCCGCGGAGGGACGACAGCAGCATGCGACGCATGGCGTTGCCCAGCGTGTGGCCGAATCCGCGCTCCAGCGGCTGGAGGCGGAACTCTGCAGCGTTCGGATTGTCTTCGCGCTTCGTCGCCTCGACGAGCTGCGGACGGACAAGTCCCTTGAGATCTATTGCGTTAGCCATTGTTCAGTATTTCCTCACGTCCCACCCCGCCCCTGACGCGCGGTGAGCCCGTACGGGAGTCAGGGTCCCGTCATGGCGACTGCATCGCTTGCCGTCGCCTTCATATGTGAAACCGTTACCTGTTGCCCGCTGCCGGTTGTCCGTAACGGGTAGCGGGTAACGGGTAACGGGTAACTCTTACTTCGAGTAGAGCTCGACGACGAGTTGTTCCTGCGCCGCGATCGGAATGTTCGGGCGGGTCGGACGCTCCAGCATCCGGCCGCTGAGTGTGCCCTTGTCCACGGCGATCCACGAGAGCGGCGCGCCGCGGCTCGACTGGTCCATCGCGACCATGACGGAGACCTGCTCGCGGGACTTCATGCGCACGCGGACTTCCTCACCCGGAGCGACGATGTAGCTCGGGATGTCCACCGGCTTCTGGTTGATCTCGACGTGGCGGTGGCTGACGAGCTGGCGCGCGGCCTTGCGGCTGGACGCGAAGCCCATGCGGTACACGACGTTGTCGAGGCGGCTCTCCAGAGCGGCGAGAAGATTGTGTCCGGTGATTCCGGGCTGCGATGCGACGCGCTCGAAAGTGTTACGGAACTGCTTCTCGCTCACGCCGTAGATGCGCTTGATCTTCTGCTTCTCACGGAGCTGCTTGGAGTACTCCGACATCTTGCGGCGGCGGGCAGTGCTCGCACCGTGCTGTCCCGGGGGCGTCGGACGACGCTCGACGGGGCACTTCTCGGTGAAACACTTGGTGCCCTTGAGGAACAGCTTGGTTCCTTCGCGGCGGCACTGACGGCAGCTGGGTCCTGTATAACGCATCGGTCAGACTCTCCGGCGCTTGGGAGGACGGCAGCCGTTGTGCGGAATCGGCGTCACATCCTTGATCGATTTGACCTGGAGTCCGGCGGAGACGAGGGCCTGGATGGCTGACTCACGACCCGAGCCCGGTCCCTGCACGCGGACATGCACGCGGCGAACGCCGAGCGTGACGGCCTCGCGCCCAGCCTGCTCGCCGGCGACGGTCGCCGCGAACGGGGTGGACTTCTTCGAGCCCTTGAAGCCGGCCTTGCCCGACGAGCCCCAGGAGATCGTGTTCCCGTGGGCGTCGGTAATTGTGATCGTGGTGTTGTTGAAGGTGGCGCTGACGTGAGCGACCCCTTCCGCCTCGATGATGCGCTTGGTCTTCTTTCCGATAGCCATTTACTTCGTAACCTTCTTCTTGCCCGCGATCGCGCGGCGCGGCCCCTTCTTGGTGCGGGCGTTCGTATGTGTGCGCTGACCACGGACGGGAAGGCCGCGACGGTGGCGGCTGCCACGGTACGACCCGATGTCCATCAGTCGCTTGATGTTCATCGCCACTTCGGTGCGGAGAGCTCCCTCGACTCGGAAGTCCTTCTCGATTGCCTGGCGAAGGCGATTGGTGTCCGCGTCATTCAGATCGCGAACGCGCTGATCGGCGCTGACTCCGGTCTCCTTCAGGATCCGCTGGGCAGTTGCCCGGCCGATGCCGAAGATGTAGGTCAGCCCGATTTCCAGCTTCTTGTCGCGTGGAAGATCCACGCCAGCGATACGTGCCATTTATCAGCCCTGCCGCTGCTTATGCTTGGGGTTTCTGCTGCAGATGATGCGAACCACGCCCTTGCGCTTGATCACCTTGCAGTGCTCACAGATCGGCTTGACGCTGCTGCGTACTTTCACAAAAGCTCCTATGGACGCGCAAAGTCCCCGCGCTGGCGCGGAGAGGGAATTCAGAGTTAGCCTTTGAAAATACCGAGTCCGCGAAACGAATGCAACCCAATGACACGGGCCGGGGGTCAGTTTAGCTCGGCAGTCGGTTCACAGGGTGGGAAACAGGCTAGCCGGTCCGATTTCACCTGAGAAAGTACTTGTCCTCTGCCATGTCTCTGCACTCGCCACGAAGACACGAAGAGCACGGAGGAAAACGGTTACTGGGGGAACTGCGCGGCCATGCAAAAAAGAGATGCTCAGTGCCTCCATTGAATATGAGCCTGAGTGATTGGGAGACAGAGAGCCTCATGGAACGTATTATCGGCGCTGC